>NZ_CP013141.1:4253804-4322985 GCF_001442535.1 Lysobacter antibioticus
GGCCACGGACGACGCCGGCGAACGCCTCGCTGCTATCGTGGCTCTGGTCGACACCGGTCATTTCGAGGGCGCCCGGGCCCGCATCGCCGAGACCCTGGCGCGCCCCGGCTTGACCGCGCCGCAACGCCAGGCGCTGGAGTTCGAGCGCGAACGCATGCGCCGCATCCGCCTGGACTTCACCCTCGACGAAGCCCAGGCCCAGGCCAAGTTGCGCGAACAGATTCCGGACCTGCGCGCCGACGAGTTCGCCGCCTGGGACCGCGCCGGCCTGCTCGAATACCTCGTCATCGACGGCGACAAGCGTTACTTCCAACGCGCGCCGTCGAACCTGTTCCGGCTCAGCGAACAGGCCTTGGCGCGCCGCAAGCCAGGCGCCAAGCCGCTGAGCCATGGGCCGATGGAAGTGCTCAACGCCCATCACGCCGAAGTTCGCGACGCCGCGCTCGACAGCGGGCTCGCCCATGCCGCGCCGCGGCGCGTGCGGGTGACCCAGTCGCTGACCGTCGAAGCCGATGCGGTGCCGGCCGGCAAGACCGTGCGCGCCTGGCTGCCGTACCCGCGCGCCTTGCCGCACCAGCAGGAAGGCATTCGCTATCTGGCCAGCACACCGGCTCGCCACCGCATCGCCCCGGAGTCGGCCCTGCAGCGCACGGTCTATCTGGAGCAGACCGCGAAAGCCGGCCAGCCGACGAAGTTCCAGGTGCGCTACGAGCTGACCGTGTACGGCCAGTACCGCGCGATCGACCCCGAGCGGGTCGTGCCGGCGCCGGTCGACGAACGCACCCGGCCGTATCTGGGCGAACGCGCGCCGCACATGGTCTATACCGACGCGCTGCGCAAGTTCTCGCGCGAAGCGGTCGGCGAGGAAACCAACCCTTACCGTATCGCCAAGAAGCTCTACGCCGCGGTCGACCGCATTCCCTGGGCCGGCGCACGCGAGTACTCGACGATCTCCAACATCAGCGACTACGCCCTGCACGCCGGTCATGCCGACTGCGGCCAGCAAACCTTGCTGCTGATGACCCTGCTGCGCCTCAACGGCATTCCCGCGCGCTGGCAGTCGGGCTGGGTCTACGGCGACGACGGCTACACCAACATGCACGACTGGGCCTGGATGTACCTGGCGCCCTACGGCTGGATGCCGGTCGACGTCACGACCGGCCGCTTCGATTCGTCCGATGCGCAGCTCGCCGACTTCTATTTCGGCGGCTTCGATGCCTATCGCATCGCGTACAACGACGACTACGGCCGCGACTTCGTCCCGGCCAAGACGCACGAACGCTCCGAAACCGTGGATTCGCAACGGGGCGAGGTCGAGTGGGAAGGGGGGAATCTCTACTTCGACCAATGGGATTACGACTACGAGACACAAGTGCTGCCCGCCAAGGCCTGAGCAGGCGGAGCGGCGTCCATCATTCTGGGGAGGAAGTGCGGTATGAACGGCAAGACCTTGCGTAAGTCCGGGCTGTGCATGGCGATGGGGATCTGCCTTGCTTCGATGGCGCTGCAGCCGGCGCTGGCGGCCAACACCGACGGCTCGCTCGCCGGCCGGGTGACCGCCGGCGCCGAGGTCACGGTGCGCAGCACCGAGACCGGTTTCACCCGCACCGTGAAGGCCGACGAAAGCGGCAACTACCGCTTCCCGTTCCTGCCGATCGGCACCTATCAGTTGCAGGCCAGCAAGGACGGCGCCGCGGTCGGCGAGCCGATCGAGGTGGTGGTGAGCCTGGGCAACGAGGCCAACATCAACCTCGGCGACGCGACCAACCTCGGCGCGGTGCAGGTGATCGGCTCGCGGGTGATCTCGCCGGTCGACGTGCGTTCGACCGAGTCGGCGACCAACGTCACCAAGGCCGAGCTCGAACGCGTGCCGGTCGGCCGCGATGCGCAATCGGTGGCCTTGCTCGCGCCCGGCGTGATCCAGGGCCAATACGGCGGCGCCTCGTTCGGCGGCTCGTCGGTGTCGGAGAACGCCGTCTACATCAACGGCCTCAACGTCACCGACTTCTACAAGCGCGTGGGCTTCTCCTCGGTGCCGTTCGGCTTCTTCAAGGAGTTCCAGGTCAAGACCGGCGGCTACTCGGTCGAGTACGGCCGGACCACCGGTGGCGTGATCAATGCGGTGACCCAGTCGGGCACCAACGAATTCCGCTACGGCGCCGAACTGGTGTGGGAGCCGGCTTCGCTGCAGTCCAAGGGCAAGAACCACTACGACGCCGACGGCAATCCGTTCCGCATCGCCAGCAAGGACCAGTACGACCGCACCAACCTCAACGTCCACGCCTCCGGTCCGATCGTCAAGGACAGGCTGTTCTTCTACGCGATGTACGAGTTCCGCGACTATCAGCCGGAAAGCACCAACGACGCCGGCAGCACCTTCTTCAAGGGCAAGTCCGACAAGGGCTTCTGGGGCGCCAAGCTGGATTGGCAGATCAGCGACAAGCACCTGCTCGAGTTCCTGGCCTTCTCGGACAAGAACGAGACCACCACCGACAACTATCAGTACGACTTCGATGCCGGCCAGCGCGGCAACCGTTCCAACACCCAATTCAACGAGGCCGGCGGCACCAACTGGGCGCTGACCTACACCGGCTACCTCACCGAGAACTTCTCGATGAAGGCGCTGTACGGCGAGAACAAGCGCGACCGCATCCAGAGCAGCCTCAACGACATCGCCTGCGATGCGGTGCAGGACCGCCGCGTCGCCGGCCTGCCGCAGATCGGCTGCGTGTCGTCGGCGCAGATCGAAGTAGGCCTGGACAAGCGCGAGGCGGCGCGCCTGGACTTCGAGTGGCAGCTCGGCAACCACCTGCTGCGCTTCGGCCTGGACCGCGAAGTCAACACCTCCGACAACGAGAGCTTCTACCCGGGGCCGTCGCGCAAGTTCTTCCAGATCTACCCGACCCGCCCGGGCACCACGCTGGAAAACGGCGGCGTCGTGCCGGCCGGCGTCACCGCCTACGTGCGCGCGCGCCAGCAGGAAGTGCGCGGCAACTTCGAGTCGATCAACTCGGCGTACTACCTCGAGGACAACTGGCAGATCACCCCGGACTTCATGCTCAACGCCGGCGTGCGCATCGAGGGCTTCGACAACAAGAACGGCGAAGGCAACACCTACATCAAGATCGACGACATGGTCGCGCCGCGCCTGGGCTTCTCCTGGGACTTCAAGGGCGACGGCCGTTCCAAGGTGTTCGGCAACGTCGGCCGTTACTTCCTGCCGATCGTCAACCAGATCAACGTCAAGCAGGCCGGCGCCTTCCTCGACGAGCGCACCTTCTACGTGTTCAACGGCCTGGAGCCGTTCCAGTACAACGGCTCGACTTACTACCGCCCGATCCTGGGCGCGCAGATCGGCGCGGTCGACAACAGCCAGGGCGACGGCACCGTCGGCGACCTGCGCAGCGAGGTCGACGCCGATATCGACCCGGTCTACCAGGACGAGGCCATCCTCGGCTTCCAGTCGATGATCGACGACACCTGGTCGTGGGGCGTGCGCGGCATCTACCGCCGCCTGCACAACGCCATCGACGACATGGAAATCACCTCCAACGGCATCCTGTGCGGCGGCGAACCCGGCAGCATCGGCTACGTCATGGCCAACCCGGGCAAGGACGTCACCCTCTACACCGACACCAACTGCGACGGCACCAACGACGGTTTCGTCACCATCGACACCTCGCGCGCCGGCTGGGCCTTGTACGACGACGACGGCAACTACGTCGGCGAGCGCGGCTGGGTCAAGCCCAAGCGCACCTACCGCGCGCTGGAGTTCATGCTCGACCGCGCCTGGGACGACAAGTGGGCCTTCAATGCGTCCTACACCTGGTCCAAGAGCGAGGGTAATGCGGAAGGGCCGTCGAACTCCGACTTCGGTTTCGACAACACCGGCCGCACCGAGTCCTTCGACGACCCGTTCGTGAACTTGAACGGCAACGGCCCCTTGCCGAACGACCGTCGCCACCAGATCAAACTGCGCGGCGCCTACGCCTTCGACGACCACTGGTCGGTGGGCGCCACCTTGAATGCGCAGTCGGGCCGGCCGATCAACGCCTTCGGCAAGGGCAATCCGTTCGACGACACCAGTTACCACAGCTTCTACGTCTGCGTGTCCAACTGCACCGCCGATGCTTCGCAGCGCGTGTACGAACTGCGTCGCCGCGGTTCGGGCGGGCACCTGCCGTGGACCTTCGACATCGGTGCCAGCCTGAGCTATCAGCGTTCGATCGGTGCAGCCGACCTGCGGGTCAAGCTGGCGGTCTACAACCTGCTCAACAACCAGCGCAAGCTCGAAGTCGACGACGAGTTCGAGACCGGTATCGGCGTGCCGAACGAGTTCTATCGCTACGGCACCGGTTACCAGAGCCCGCGCTACGCCCAGCTGACCGTGTCCGTGGATTTCTGATGGTGTACCCGTTGGCGGCCCCGGGAGGGGCCGCCTTTCTTTCCCGCAGGGCCGTCCGATGCGACACAGACCCCGTTCGCCGGTCCTGATTTTTATTCTTGCGCTGCTCGCCGCGCCCCTGGCGGGCGCGGCGGCCGGACGTGTCGATGCGCCGGGCGCCGATGACGCGAACCGGCGAGCGCTGGACCGCATTTTCGACGACGCCATGGCGCGCTACCGCCTGCCCGGGCTCGCAATGGGCGTAGTCGAAGATGGCGCGGTGACCTATCAGCGCACGGCAGGCGAGTTGGTGGCCGGCGAGGGCGCGGCGATCACGCCCGACAGCGTGTTCAAGATCGCCTCGAACACCAAGTCGATGACCACCGCCTTGCTGGCGCGCCTGGTCGATGCCGGCAAGCTGCGCTGGGACGACCCGGTGAGGCGCTATCTGCCGGATTTCCGCATGCACGAGGATTGGGTCACGCGCGAGATGCAGGTGCGCGACCTGCTGATCCACAACAGCGGCCTGCGTGCCGGTGCCGGCGACCTGATGCTGTGGCCGGAGCCCAACACGTTCACCCGGGCCGACATCCTGCGCGGCCTGCGCTATCTCAAACCCGTACACAGCTTCCGCTCGCGCTACGACTACGACAATCTGCTCTACATCGTCGCCGGCGAAGTGGCCGCCGCGGCCGGCGGCGCGCCTTATGAAACCCTGCTGCGGCGCGAAGTGTTCGAGCCCTTGGGCTTGTCGCGCTGCCGGATCGGCGATTGGAGCCGCGATGCGGTTGGGGACGTCGCGCAACCGCACGTGCGGCGCGACGGCGGCAATGTCGCGGTGCGCCGCGACGGTGCGCAGATCGCGGCGACGACGATGGACCCGGCCGGCGGCGTGCGCTGCAGTCTGCGCGATATGACCGCATGGATCGGGGCCTGGCTCGACCCCGAGCGCGCAGGCGCCGACGGCAAACCCTGGCTGTCGCCGCGGCAGCGCGAGGAACTGTGGCGGCCGCAGATGGCGATGACGGTGTCGAAACGGCAGCGCGAATGGAGCCGGACCCATTTCGCCGCCTACGGCTACGGCTGGCGGCTCAGCGATACCGACGGCCGGCTCAAGGTCTCGCATACCGGCACGCTGATGGGCATGTACTCGTTGGTGACCTTGCTGCCCGAGCGCCGCAGCGGTTTCGTCGTGCTGATCAACGGCGAGGCCGGACAGGCGCGCAGCGTGCTCGACCAAGTCCTCAGCGAGCGCATCGGTGCGCCGGCGACGGCCCGTACGGTGGCTTATTACGCCGATGCGCTGGAGCGCGAGGCAGCGGCGCCGGCCGCGAAGCGCGCGCCGGATACCTCGAAGCGCACGGCGATACGCCCATCGACGCTGAGCGGCCGCCTGGGCGTCTATCGCGACCCTTGGTTCGGCGAGGCCTCGGTCTGCGCGCGCGGCGACGGCGTCGAGTTCGTTGCGCGCAAGTCGCCCTTGCTCGCGGGTAAGATCATGAGTGTCGGCGAGCGCCTGTTGCTCGACTGGAGCGCGGACGAAGTCGATGCCGAGGCTTGGCTCGACTTCGCGACTGCGACCGACGGCGCCGTCGCCCTGACACTGGCCAAGGTCGATCCCGATGCGGATTTCAGCTACGACTACGAAGACCTGGCGTTCGCGCGCATTGGCGACTGCCCTTGAGTTGAGCGCGGCATTGGCGCTCACGGCCTGCGCTACGCCGCCGGTAGTTCCGTCCAAGGCGCAAGCGGTCGCGCCCCAGTTGTCGCCTGCGAGCGATGCCGCCGGCGCCGGCATGGTCGAGATCCGATCATTGGTCTGGGACATTTCCTTGGACATCCGTTATGCCGGCCACGACAACTTCGTCGGCCGGCCCGTCAAGGGCTACGAGGCGGCCGGATGCTATCTGCACGAACGCGTCGCCCAGGCGTTGGCCCGGGTCGAACGCAGCCTGCGCCCGCAAGGGCTGATGCTGCGGATCTACGACTGCTACCGGCCGGTGCGCGCGGTTCAGGACTTCGTCGTCTGGGCCGGCGACCTCGACGATCAGAGCAGTAAGCCGCAGTACTACCCGAACCTCGACAAACGCGACTTGCTCGGCGACTACATCTCGCCGACTTCGGGCCACAGCCGTGGCGCCACCGTCGACCTGAGCCTGTTGGAGCTGCGCGAGGACCGCTTCGAGCCGATGGACATGGGCACGCCCTTCGACTTCTTCGACGAAACCGCGCATACCGCCTCGCCGAACGTGAGCGCCCGGCAGCGTTCCAACCGCGAGCTGCTGCGCTCGGCGATGCGCCGCGAGGGATTCGAGAATTATCCTTTGGAGTGGTGGCACTACACCTACAAGCCAGAACCGACGCCGCGCACGGCGTTCGATTTTCCGGTGAGGTGAGGGTTCCCGGAGCCGTTGTACCGCTGCCGTTTACGGGGGAGGGTGAGGGCCTCGCGCTGCCTCAACCGAATCTCAACGACCCGCCTCTGCAGCCGCCGGCAAGTACAGCTCCGCAATCCGCAACGCCAGGCGATACGGCTCGGGGTCGTTGCGGTTGCTCAGCAGGACCACGGTCAGGCGCCGCTGCGGGTAACGCACGATGACGTTGCGAAAGCCGATGCTTTCGCCGGAATGCCACAGGGTCTCGCCGGTGATGCGCCAACCGTAGCCATAGGCGACATCCGCCAAATCGGTGGAGGTATGCGGGCTGAAGGCCAGCCGTCGCGATGCGTCGCTGAGCAAGCGGTCGTCGTACAGGGCCGCGTCCCAGCGGGTCAGGTCGTCGATCGAGGAATAGATGCCGCCGTCGCCGAGCACCGCGCTGGTCGGGCTCTGGTCGGTGCGGGTCCAGCGGCCCTCGAAGCTGTAGCCGTAAGCGCGGTGCGCGACCTCGGACACGCCGCGCTCGTAGGCGACGGTATCGCGCATGCCCAGCGGCAGAAAGATGCGCTCGCGCAGGAAGTCCGCGTAGCGTTTGCCGGAAGCCTGCTCGACCGTCAGCGCGAGCAGGGCGTAGCCGCTGTTGCTGTAGCGATAGTCCCGGCCGGGGACGAAATAGGTGCGGTCCTGGCCTTCGAGGACGCGCAACACGTCGCGGTCGTGCATCTGGCGGTCGCGGTCGTCGAACTCCGGCGGCATGACGTCCTCGTAGTCGATCAGGCCCGAGGTGTGACTGAGGATCTGGCGCAGGGTGATGGCATCGGCGGCCTTGGGCAGCGACGGCAGCCAACGCTTGATCGGGTCGTCGAGACCGAGCTTGCCGTCCTCGACGAGCAACAGCACCGCAGCGGCGGTGAACTGCTTGCTGATCGAGGCCAGGCGGTAGTTGGTCTGCGGGGTTGCCGCGGCGCCGCTTTCGACCTCCGCCAGGCCGTAGCCGCGGCGTAGCACCGCCTGGCCGCCGCGCACCACCAGCAACGAAGCGCCGGGGCCCGTGCCGGCGTAGTCGCGCATCAAGGCGTCGACGCGCTCGGCCGTGGCTGGGTCGGCGCTCGCAGGATCGGTGGTCGAGGAAACCGGCGCGCCGGCGCAGCCGGCGATCAGGGCGGACAGCCCCAGGGTCAGGGTGAGCGTTCGCATCGGCCGATACTGCGACAGGGCGTGCGCGACCGGAAGTGCCTTGGTCTGGTTGCCGCGAAGACGGGAAGACATGGCTTTCGCCTACGCGGGGATGATGCCGGTGAGGGGGCGCGGCTGAAAGAGGTCCGCCCGGGATTCGATCCAGAACTGGAACGCTCCGGTCCCGGACCGGCGTCTGTCTATGCTTGCTATTAAATAGCGCGCTATGTAAATTGAGCGCCATGAAGAAGCCCGCCGCCCCCGCCAAATCGCCGCAGCCGACCCTGTTGCTCGACGACCAGCTGTGCTTCGCCCTGTATTCCACCAGCCTGGCGCTCAACAAGGTCTATCGAAAACTGCTGGCCAAGCTCGGCCTGACTTATCCGCAGTACCTGGTGATGATGGTGCTGTGGGAGCGCGATGAGGTGACGGTGTCGGAGATCGGCGAACGCCTGTTCCTCGATTCGGCCACGCTGACGCCGCTGCTGAAGCGGCTCGAAGCCGCAGGCCTGGTTACGCGCACCCGTGCCGCCAGCGACGAGCGCCAGGTCATCATCGAACTGAGCAAGTCGGGCCGCGCCTTGAAGACCAAGGCCCAGGGCATTCCGCATGGCGTGTCGTGCGCGGTCGAAGGTTGCTCTTACGAGCAACTGGCGCTGATCAAGCAGCAACTCGAAAGTCTGCGCGAGAGTCTGATCCGAAAAGGTTGATCGATGTCGGCGGTCCTCCGCCGGACGCATCGTTCGACTCTGTAAATAGTGTGCGATTGAATAGCTATCGATTTATTTCAAGCGGGCTTGTCGCCCTCCATCACCACCCCACCGGAGCCTCACCATGTCCATCGAAAAAGTCCTCTACACCGCCCACGCTCACGTCACCGGCGGCCGCGACGGCCGCGCCGTCTTCTCCGACAACGCGCTCGACGCCAAGCTGACCACCCCGCGCGAACTCGGCGGCGCCGGCGGCGACGGCACCAACCCGGAGCAGTTGTTCGCTGCCGGCTATTCGGCCTGCTTCATGGGCGCGCTGAAGTTCGTCGCCGGCCGCGAGAAGATCGCGCTGCCTGCCGACGCGGCGATCGACGGCAGCGTCGGCATCGGCCAGATCCCGACCGGCTTCGGCATCGAAGTCGAACTGAAGATCTCCCTGCCGGGCCTGCCGCGCGAACAGGCGCAGGCGCTGGTCGACAAGGCCCACGTGGTCTGCCCGTACTCCAACGCCACTCGCGGCAACATCGACGTGACCTTGACCCTGGTCTGATCGGCGCGGCGATACCGTGTCGGCCCACGATGCGGTCGATGCGCGACTGTAAGCGATGACGAACGGCCCGGTTGCGCATGCAACCGGGCCGTTTCCGTTCGAGCGCCGCGCCTGCGTCCAGCGACCCTGCGCAACGATGTCCGCTGCGATGTTGGTGGAAGTGTTCGATACCCCCGCACGGCTTGAAGAGGCTGCACGGTGAGTTTCGGTGAGCTACATACAGCTGTCTGAATACGGGTGAGCGAGCGTGAGTTCGCAACGCAGGCCGATGAATAAACTGCTACGCGATCGCACAGACTCGCCATGGCGTTTCGTTCTCTTCTGTCGCGAATCGGCTCACCCGCTGCACGCTGTCGATTGCCGCTGTCGTTCGTAGCTTTCGAAACAGGATCTCGTCGTTGTCGGATGGCCGGGCCAGCGCCCGGCCTCGTCGTTGGCACGGGCGTGACGCCGTTGTAATCGAAGGTCCTCGTCCTTCGACCGTCCCCTTCGTGCCAGCTTTGGCCTACGGAGAAACGGTTATGCCCGCAGATGCGCGTTGTCGTCTTCGCCTTCATCCCCTCAGCCGCGGCATCGCCCAGGCGATCCCGCTGCTGATCGCGCTGCAGATGTTCGCCGGCCAGGCCCGTGCCGCGTGCACGCCGGCCGCGCCGACCGACGGCGCAACGGTCAGCTGCACCGGCGTGCCGATCCTGCTGCCGCCGAATCCGAACAGTTTCCTCAGCAACGCCAACAATCTCGACGTTACCGTCCAGGCCGGCGCGATCATGAGCACGCTGCCGGGCGGCACCGCGATGAGTTTGGGCGGCACCGGCCTGACCCTCAACAACCTCGGCGCCATCGACGCCAATGCCGCCGGCTCGCTGGTGCTGGCGCGCGCGCTTGCGGTCGGTAACCTGGTCGCGCCGACCAGCGGCAACGTCGCCATCAACAACCAGGGTTCGATCGAAGGCACCTTCGACGGCACCTTCGGTCTCGGCGGCTCGGCGATGTTGATCGCCAACGCCGGCACCACCACCATCGCCAACAGCGGTTCGATCGGCATGAGCGCGCTCGGCCTGTTCGATCCGGTCAACTCGGTGGCAGTGGCGATCTACGGCGGCGGTAACGTCAATTTCACCAATACCGGCACGATCACCGGCCGCGTCGCCTTCGCCAGCCCGGGCAGCGGCGGTAACGTTTTCGTCAACGCCGGCACGATCAACGGCAGCGTCTCGCTGGGCACCGCGCTCAGCAACGACACCTTCGTCGCGGTGACCGGTTCCACGCTCGGCAATCCGCTGATTCCGCTGCCGCCGGTGACGGTACCCACGCCGACCGTGCCCCCCGGTCTGCTGACCTTCGCCGCCACCGGCACCGTGGACGCCGGCGTCGGCGGCTTCGACACCCTGGTGCTGCAAAACACCGTCGCCGGCCCCGGTTCCGGCACCGGCGGCAGCGGTTCGATCTCGGCGCTGCAATACCTCAACTTCGAAAACCTGACCGTCAACAGCGGCACCTGGACCTTGAGCGGCGCCGTGGTCAGCGGCAGCGCGACCCTCAACGGCGGCTTGTCGTTGTTCGACAACGCCCTGGCGTTCGGCACCGGTACGCTGACCGGCAACGGCGGCGCGATCGAAGCCTCGCTGCCGGGATTGACCTTGACGCAGAACGTCAACCTCACCGGCGGCTTGATCGTGCAAGGCGGCAACAGCCTGAGCCTCGGCGGCACCGTCGGCGGCGCCGGCGGCCTGATCAAGAACGGCACCGACACGCTGTCGCTGCTCGGCAGCAACAACTTCAGCGGCGGCCTCGCGCTCAACGCCGGCGGGCTCACTCTCGGCAGCGCCGGCTCGCTCGGCACCGGATTGTTCCTGGTCGGCGGCCCGGCGACGCTCAACACCGCCTTCTCCGGCACCTTGACCAACCAAGTGCAGCTCAACGGCGCGCTGACGCTCAACGGCGCCGGTGCGCTCACCCTTGCGGGCAATATCAACGGCGCCGGCAGCCTGACCCTGGGCAGCGGCGCGCTGGCGCTGACCGGCAGCAACAACTACAGCGGCGGCACCGTGCTGCAGGCTGGCTCGATCGATGTCGGCAACAACAGCGCGCTCGGCACCGGCACCCTGACCGTCAACGGCGCCGGCAGCCTGACCGGCGCGGCCGGGGTGACCCTGAGCAATAACATCGTGCTCAACAACACCCTCAACTTCGGCGCCGGCGGCAGCGGCGGCGCGCTGACCCTCAATGGCACGATCAGCGGCGCCGGCGGCATCAGCCTCGCCGGTGCGTCCGGGGTCACCCTCAACGGCAGCAATAATTTTTCCGGCGGCTTCAATCTCGGCGGCGGCGCACTGACAGTCGGCAGCAACACCGCCCTCGGCAGCGGTGCGGTCACCGTCAGCGGCGCCGGCTCGCTGGATGCCAACACTGCGCTCAGTCTGGCCAACAACTTCAATCTCAATGCGGGTTTGAACATACTCGGCAGCAACGACCTCGCCCTCAACGGCAGCATCGGCGGCCTCGCCGGTCTGACCAAAAGCGGCGCGGCCACACTCAGCCTCGGCAATGCCAACGCCTTTGCCGGCGGCGTCAATCTGCTCGGCGGCGGGCTCAGCGTCGGCACCGGCACTTCGCTCGGCCTGGGCACGTTGACGGTCAACGGCGCGGCGAACTTCAGCTCCACGGCCGCGGTCAACCTCGGCAACGCCGTGGTGCTGAATGCCGACCTCGGCATCGGCGGCAGCAACGACATCGCGTTCGGCGGCCTGATTACCGGCGCCGGCGGTTTGAACTACGGCGGCAGCGCCACCTTGAGCCTCAACGGCGCCAACGGCTTCGGCGGCGGTGTCGGTCTGGCCAGCGGCAACCTCAGCGTCGGTAACAATCTGGCACTCGGCACCGGCTCGCTCGATGTCAGCGGCAATGCCGGATTGAGCGCGGGCGTGCCCGGCATCGCCCTGTCCAACAACGTCAATCTGGGCACCGGCACCACGCTCGCCCTGAGCGGCGCCAACGCGCTCGCGCTCAACGGCACGATCGCCGGCGACGGCGGACTGTCGATCAACGGCAGCGGCGCTTTCACCCTCGGCGGCAGCAACAGCTTCGGCGGCGGTGTCTCGCTCGCCTCCGGCAGCCTGCTGCTCGGCACCGATGCGTCGCTCGGCACCGGCACGCTCGGCGTTACCGGCAATGCCAGTCTCGCCAGTACCGGCGCGGCCTTGAACCTCGGCAATGCCATCAACCTCGGCGCCGGCGCCGGCCTTACCCTCGGCGGCGCCGCCGACCTCAGCTTCGGCGGCACCATCGGCGGCGCCGGCTCGCTGATCAAGACCGGTGCCGGCGCGGTCTCGCTCAATGGCGCCAACAACTTCGGCGGCGGCTTCGACCTGCAGGCCGGCACGCTCAATCTCGGCACCGATACCGCGCTCGGCAGCGGCGCGCTGTCGGTCAATGGCACGGCCACGCTCAATGCCAGCACCGCCTTGAACGTAAGCAATGCGATCAACCTCAACGCCGCGCTGAGCATCGGCGGCGCCAACGATCTCGCCCTCGGCGGCAGCATCGGCGGCAGCGGCGGCCTGAGTTTCAACGGCCCCGCCACGCTCACGCTCAGCGGCGCCAACGCGTTCAACGGCGGCGTTGCGCTCGGCGGCGGCACCCTCGCGGTCGGCGCGGATCTCGCCCTCGGCAGCGGCGCGCTCAACGTCGGCGGCAACGCCGGCCTGACCGCCAGCGCGGCGAACATCGCCTTGGCTAATGCGATCAATCTCGGTGCCGGTACGACGCTCGCTATCAGCGGTGCCAACGCGCTCTCGCTCGACGGCAGCATCGGCGGCGCGGGCGGCCTGGCGATGAACGGCACCGGCACGCTCGAGCTCGGCGGCGCCAACTTGTTCGGTGGCGGCGTTGCGCTCAATGCCGGCATGCTGGGCGTCGGCAACAATCTCGCTCTCGGCACCGGCACGCTCAGCGTCGGTGGAGATGCCGAACTCACCGCAACCGCACCGGCCATCGCGCTCGGCAATGCGATCACCTTGGCGAGCGGCGCGCAGTTGGGTATCGGCGGCGCCAACGATCTCGCCCTCAACGGCACGATCGGCGGCGCCGGCAGTTTGGCCTTCGACGGCAGCGGCATCCTGACCCTCGGCGCCGCCAATACCTTCGGCGGCGGTTTCGATCTCGACGCCGGCACGCTCGCGCTGGGCAGCTCCACTGCGCTCGGCAGCGGCGCGCTCGATGTCGGGGGCAACGCCAACCTCAGTGCCGCGGTCGCCGGCATCGATCTGGCCAACACCGTCAACGTCGGCGCCGGCAGCGCGCTCAGCACGATCGGCAACAACGCACTGACCCTGAGCGGCACGGTCATGGGCAGCGGCACTTTGATCAAGGCCGGCAGCGCCGCGCTGACCCTCAGCGGCAACGTCGCCGGTTTCGCCGGTGGCCTGTCGGTGCAGGGCGGCACCCTCAACGTCGGCAATCCGATCACCGCCGGTTTCACCTCAGCGGCCGGCACCAGCGCCAACTTCAGCGGCGGCGTCGACCAACTCAGCGCGACCGGCGCGATCGCCGGCGCGGTCGATCTCGGCGGCGGCGACGACCGTTTCTACAGCAGCCTGGCGAACCTGGCCGGCATCACCGGCTCCATCAACGGCAACAGCGGCAGCGATACTTTCGCGGTCGGCGGCAGCGGCGAGGGCAGCTTGCCCTGGGCTGCGTTGATCGGCTTCGAACAGCTCAACCTCGCTGCCGGCGGCACCCTGATCCTGCCCGCCGGCGGCACCGCCAACTTCGCCAACAGCGCCATCGCCGGCAACCTGGTGCTCAATGGCAGCCTGACCGGCAACGCTGTCGTCGCGGCGGGCGGCGCACTGATTGGGGACGGCGCGTTGACCGGCGCGTTGACGCTCGGCGGGACCCTCGCGCCTTCCGGCCTGGCCGGAGCGACGAGTGCGGCCGGCGGCAACGGGTCGGTCGGCGCGTCGCTCAATGTCGCCAGCCTGACCTTCAATCCCGGCGCGACCCTGCAAGTGCGGCAGACCGGCGCCGGCGTCACCGACAGCGTGATCGTTGCCGGCACGGCGAGCTTGAGCGGCGGCCAGGTCGTGGCGATTCCGCAGGCCGGCAGCTACGCGCCGGTTACCGACTACCGCATCGTCGATGCGGGCGCGATCAGCGGCGCCTTCACCGGCGTCTCGCAGACCGCCTTGCCGTTCCTCGATGCGACCCTGGTGACGATCGGCAACGACGTGTTCCTGCGCTTGAGCGAACACGACGTCGGCGGTAGCGGCATCCGCTTCAACCAGTTCCCCGGCCTCAGCGGCAATCAACAGGCCGTGGCCAACGCCTTGCAGACGATCGCCGACGCCAACAGCGGTCAGTTGCCGACCTTGATCGCGGCCGCACGCGGCCTCAGCGCGGCGCAGGCACCGCGCGCCTTCGACACGCTCAGCGGTGAGACCTACGCCTCCATCGTCAGCGCCCAGCGCTACAACGCCGAGCAATTGCAGCGCAGCGTCGCCCGCCAACTCGACCGCGTGCGCGATGCCGGCGTCGAGGACGAGGACACCCTCGGCACCTTGTGGGCGACCGCTTACGGCGGCCGCGCCGAGTTCGACGGCGAAGGCCTGGCCGGCATCGACAACTCGCTGGCCGGTTTCGCGATGGGCCTGGAAGGTTCGCCCGGCGCGAACTTCCGTTTCGGCGGCCACGTCGGCATGGCCCACTCGAAGATGGAAACCGACCGTCGCGACGACCAGGTCGAAGCCGACCTGTTCAATGTCGGCATCCAGTGGCTGTATGCGCCGGGCCCGTTCTGGACCCAGGGTGCGGTCGGCTACAGCTACGCCAGCTACGACGCCGAGCGCGAGATCGCGGTCGGTACCTTCAACGCCCGCACCGATGCGCATTTCAGCGGCGACGGCGTGTACGGCATGCTCGAAGCCGGTTGGCGCTGGGACGGCGCGAGCCTGCGCATCGAACCCTTGCTCGGCGTTTACTACAGCAAGCTCGAAGCGATCCGCTTCAGCGAACGCGGCGGCGGCGACGCCAACCTGGTGGTGAACAGCGACAGTTTCGACGCCACCACCGCCGGTATCGGCGTGCGCTTCTCCGGCCTGCCCGGCCAGGGCGCACGCAAGTGGCAGCCGACCGCGGACATCCGTTATCTGCGCGACCTGCAGGACGACCGGCCGTTCGCGCGCAACGCCTTCGCCGGCGCGAGCGTGCCCGACTTCGGCGTCAACGGCTTCGTCGCCGAGCGCAATCGCTGGAACGTCGGCCTGGGCCTGTCCTACCGGCTCAGCCCGGTCAGCAGCGGCTTCATCGAATACCGCGGCGACATCGGCAGCGACGATCGCGCGCATTCGCTCAACATGGGCCTGCGCTTGGGTTGGGGCGGCAAGGCCGCGGTCGCGGCTGCGCGCGCGGCACCGTGGGCCGGTGCCCAGGCCAATGCGGGCGGGGTCGATCCGGCCGCTACGACCAGCTCGACTGCGAAGAAGGCATCGCCGGCACCGGCTGTCGCAGCGGCTGCGGTCGGTAGCGGAACCGCTGTGGCGGCGTCCCCGGCTTCGAGCGCGGGCACGACCGCGCCGACGGCTACGGCGCCGGCCAACTACGGCTATTGCCCGATCAAGCCCGCGGGCGCGTCGAAGGCCGCGGGTTCGGTCGCCAATGCCAAGGCCCGAGCCGCGCGGCCGATCTCCAAGAGCAAGCGTGTCGCTTCGCGCGGCACCGGCATCAAGGCGAAGCCACGTCGCAGTGCGACGCGGCTCGCCGCCCAGACACCGCCTCCCGCCCCTCCGTCGGGTGCGGTGGCCCTGCCGTCGCACTGGTGCGACGAGGCTTCGGCCCGGGTCGACTAGACCGGACCGATGCATCAGCGTCCCCGGCAGGGGGCGCTACTGGCTCCGGTACGCTGGACCGGAGCCAGTAGTCGCTTTTATCGCCACGACTGCATCGCGCCGGGATCAACGCAACGCAGTGCGCAAGCGCGGCAGTCGCGCGATCAGGCAACGGTCGAGTACGAGCACGAGCAGTAACGATGCGCCGAGCAAGGGCAACAGCAGGCCGCAGCCCGCCGCGATGGCGACGATGGTCTTCGCCTGGGTCGGCGTCGAGGTACGCGGCGCGCCGAGGCGGCCGCGTGGGCGCCGCCGCCACCATAACCACACGCCGCTGAGGCACAGGCCGAACACGCCCAGGCAGGGCAGCAGCATGATCAGCTGATTGGCGCGGCCGAAGTAGTTGCCCATGTGCAACTGCACGCCGACCTCGACCGCCTGCGCCGCCCAGCCGTAATCGGCGAAGCCGGTGTCGCCGACGACGGTGCCGCGATAACGGTCGATCTGCACGCTGCGCTGGCCTTGCGGGCGGTCCGGATAGACGACCGCCGAATAGACGCCGTCGGCGCTCTGCGGCAAGGACAGGCGGTAGTCGGCGACGAGTCCCTGCGCGGCGAGTGCGCGTACCGCGGCATCGATGCCGATGTCGCTCGCCGATGCCGGCGAGGCGCCGGCATGGGTGGCGTGATGCGCATGCGCGGACATTGGCATCGGCGCGTCGCGCAGCGTCCACGGCGTTTCGCCGACGGCCTGCGCCATGGTCGGCGCGGCGGTGGTCTTGGTCGGGCCGTGATGGCGATGCTGCTCGGGATAACCGATGCCGAGCGACTGGGTGCCGGCGCGCAACAGGTCGCCCCAGACCCCGGCCCAGGGCAGGCCGGTCAGGATCAGGAACACGATCAGCGTCGAGCTCCAGACCCCGACCGCGCCATGCAGGCTGCGCCAGAAGCCGCGTCCGCGCGCACGCAGATCGGGCCAAAAAGCGCGATACCAGCCCGGGCCGGACGGCCACCACAAATACACGCCGGTGGCGATCAGCAGCAGCGCCCAGCACGCAGCCAGTTCGACGATGGCGTCGCCGACGCGGCCGAGCAGCAGTGAGCCGTGTACGGTGTCGGCGAAACCGACCAGGGTGCGGGTATAGACGAAGGCGCCGTGGACGCGGGCGCTGCCGGGGTCGACGAATACCCGCAGCGGTGCGCCCTGCGCCGGCGTCACGAACACCTGCGCGGTGCGCCGCGGCTGCGAGGGCAGGTCGATGCGCGTCACCGTGCCCGGATACGCCGATTGCACCGCGGCGATCAGCCGCGACGGCGGCAGCGCGCCGCGGCGTTCCGGGGCGAAGCGCAAATCGGCGTGGACCGCATCTTCGATCTCGTCGTTGAACAGATAGATCGAACCGGTGATCGCCAGGATCAGCAGCAAGGGCGCGACGAACAGGCCGGCATAGAAATGCCAGCGCCAGACCGCGCGATAGAAGTCGTGACCGGCCGCGGTCATGTCAGAACGAGTGCGAATAGGTCAGCTCGAGCGTGCGCGGCGCGCCGAGGTAGACCTGAGTCGCGCTATAGCCCGACCACTGCGCGTAGAAAGCGTTGCCGAGATTGCGCAGGCGCAGGCTGTAACGGCTGGCGGGCGAGGGTTCCCAGGCGACCGAAGCGTCCGCGACGGTGTGCGAACGAACCCGGTAGGCATTGGCGTTGTCGGTGTAGAAATCGCCGACGTGGCGCAGGCCGAGGCCGAAGCTCAGGGGCAAGCCTTCGAGGCGATACCAGGCGTCGAGGTTGGCGCTGCGCTCGGGCACGTTGGAGGGGCGTTTGCCGCTGCGGTCGACGCCGCCGCTTTCGAGCAGGCGGTCGAAGCGCGCCGACAGCAAGGACGCGCTGGCGTCGATGCGCAGCCGCGGCGTGGCCTGCGCCGACAGCGAGAATTCGACCCCGCGCGAGGACTGCCGGCCGTTCTGCACGGTCAGTGCCGGCTGCGACGGGTCGCGGGTCAGGATGTCGTCCTGGCGCAGGCGGTACGCGGCCGCGGTCAGTTGCAGGCGATCATCGAGCAAGCGGGTGCGCAGGCCGACTTCGATCGAATCGCCTTCGCTGAGCTCGAAGGCGTTGTTGCGCTGGTTGATGGTCAGGAACGAACTCACCGGCAGCACCGCGTTGCTGTATTGCGTATACAGCTGGGTGCCGGGGCGCAGATCGAACACGCTGCCGAGCCGCCACGAGGTCGGGTTGAAGCGGCGGCGGAAACCGCTGCGCAGGCCGGTGTCGAGATCGAGACCATCGCGATCCAGCGAGATGCGCTCGTGGCGCAATCCGCCGACCAGCAGCCAGCGTGGGCTCAGGTTGATCGCGTCCTCGACGAACACGGCGGCTACCTCGACGCGGGTGCCGAAATCGTTGCGGCCATTGCGGAAATTGGCGGCAGTGTCGGCCGGAAACTCACCGCGCTCGTGCGCGGCCAGGTCGACCGGCGCGGCGCGGCCGAAGCGGCGCCGGTTGAAGAAGTCGGTATCGCTGTATTCCAATCCGGCCGCGAACACGTGCCGGCGCCCACCGAGGCGGCCGTCGTGGCGCAGGCTCAGGCGCTCGTTCCAGACCCGCTGTTCGTGATGGATGCGCGCGCTGCTGCGGTCGAGCAGGCCGCTGGCGGCGTTGTAGCTGAAGTCCTCGGTATTGTCCCAGCGGCGCCGCGCGTCATAGACGCTGAGTTCGTTGCTCAGCGACCAGCGCTCGTCGATGCGATAGTCCAGGCGCGAGCGCAGCCAGGTCGAATGCGCATCCATGCGGCCGTCGCCGACGTTGTAGTTGCGTTCGCGCGCGGCCCGGTCGATCGCCAGGCCGAAGGCGTTGTCGACCAGGTCGCTCGGCCGGCTGGCCGCCGCGCGCGGCACCAGCGGCGTGCCGAAGTAGGCGGTGTCGAAATCGTCGCGCTGATGGTCGAGGGCGAGCGTGGCCGACAAGCGCTCGTTCGGGCGCCACAGCAGCGAGCCGCTGAACGCCAGCGCCGCCGAGTCGGTGTCGTCGACGTGGCCGTCGGAGCGGTGGGCGCTGAGCACCGCGCGGATCGCCAGGCGCTCGCTCAGCGGCAGGTTGCCGTCGAGGCCGAGGCGGGCGCTGCCGTGGCTGCCGTAGCCGAGCAGCAGCTCTTCGCCGCGCTCGTCGAGTTGCGCGCTCTTGGGCACGTAGTTGATCGCCCCGGCGAGCACGCCTTCGCCGTACAGCACCGAGGCCGGGCCTTTGAGCACTTCGATGCGCTCGAAATTGAAACTGTCCCAGTTGCGCGAGGAGAAGCCCGAACTGGTCAGGCGCACGCCATCGAACAAATAGGAGATCGCGCCGCTGGCGAAGCCTCGCATCGAGGCCACGCCCGGCTGGCCCGGCAGATTGCCGGCCATGACCCCGGGCATCGCGCGCAGCGCCTCGACGCTGTCGCGCAGGCCGCGTGCCTGGATCTCGTTGCGATCCAGCACGTCGAGCGTCGCCGGGAGTTCCTCCGGGTCCAGGCCGAGCCGGCTCGCGGTCGCGATCGAGCCTGTCGGGGGCGGCGCGGCGACGACGCGCACCGCATCCAGGTCGACCGCGGCGGCGTCGGCGTGGGCGAGCTGCGGGGCGAGGGCCGCGGCGAGGCAGGCGAGGGCGAGGCTGGAGCGGTGGTGGCGACGGTGCATCTGCGGAATCGGGACTCGGAACGACGGACTCGCGGCCGCACTGCAGGGAGGCGGCCACGGTCGCGGTGGATAGGAGGACGCGGCGCTTGCAGCCGCCGGGCGCGCAGATGCTAGGCGAGGCGGTGGCGCGTCCGGCTGCGGCAAGTTGCCGCACTGCGCTTTCCGACCTGCGGTCGCGGCGCTCGCATCTGCTGCGATGCATTCCGGCCTATGCTGGCGGCCCGCGCTGCAGGAGCGGCGCGGATCGCCCCGGCCTCGCAGCCGCCCACACCCGCCACGGTGACTCCATGACCCGCAAGATCGAAGGCCCCTTCGACGTGAAACTCAGCCCGGAGCCGGTGCACGACGCGGCCACCGGGAAATTCGGGCGCATGGCGATCGACAAACGCTTCCATGGCGAACTCGATGCGGCCAGCCGCGGCGAGATGCTTGCGGCGATGACCGAGGTCGAAGGCTCGGCCGGCTATGTCGCCCTGGAGAAAGTCGAGGGCCGCCTGGACGGCCGCAGCGGCAGCTTCCTGTTATTGCACCGCGCCTTGATGGTGCGCGGTACGCCCGACCTCAGCATCGTAGTGGTGCCGGACTCGGGCACCGGCGAATTGCTCGGCCTGAGCGGCACGATGGGCATCGACATCCGCGAAGGCGGCGCGCACTTCTATCGCTTCGAATACGCGCTGCCCGAAGCCGAGTAACGGACGACTGGCGCCGGCCGCGCCGATGCGCGCGGGCCGTGAGAATGGCTGTGCCGGCGCGCCGCCGGTCCGGCCGGCACATCGCGCAAAGACGCCGGCCCGCGTCTCAAGCACCATCGACGGGACGATCCATCGCGGCCCTGCGAACGCCGTCGCGGCGCTTCCGTGCGAACGTGTGCGCCGATCCTCCTGCCTGGTCGGCCCCGCAGAGCGGGCGCCGCGACGCCGCATGGATCGGCGCTTGCATGCGCATCGCACCGCCTCGCCGCCGCTGTTCGGGCGAGGCCGCTCCGTCCGCTTCGTTCGTCTCGATAGTCCTTCCCCATGCGCCATACCGCTGTCCTGCTTTCCGCTCTGTTGTTCGCTTCCGGTGCCCACGCCGCCGGTCGCGAGGCCTGCACCAACGGCCACACCCGCCTTCCGCCCACGGTTAATCTGCGCCTCGACAACGATCTGTTCGGAGGCCAGGACCAGGGCTACAGCAACGGCATCCAACTGACCCTGGTCTCGCCGAACCTGGCCGACTACACCGACGACCCCTGCATTCCGCGCCTGGCGCGTTGGGTCAACCGCCATCTCGACGCGCTCCAGCCCGAGGGCTTCGAGCAACGCAACATGATCGCGACCTTCGCCCAGGGCATCTTCACTCCGACCGACTACACCCGCCGCGATCTGATCGAAGACGACCGGCCGTATGCGGCGGCCTTGCTGGTCGGCCTGGGCTATAACGCCCGCAACGGCGATTACCTGCAGACCACGCAGTTGCAGTTCGGTCTGGTGGGGCCGTCGGCGCTGGGCAAGCAAGTGCAGAACGAAGTGCACAAGATGCTCGGCGACGAGACCTTCCGCGGTTGGGACCACCAACTGCACGACGAACCGGTGTTCCGCATCGTCCACGAACGCATGCATCGCTACTCGGCCGGCGATGCTCACAACGGTCGCTGGGGCTGGGATGCGATCAGCCACTACGGCGGCAGCTTCGGCAACCTGGCGACCTACGCCAACGCCGGCGCGGAGCTGCGCTTCGGCCTGCGCCTGCCGGATGATTTCGGCAGCACCCCGTTGCGCCCGGCCGGCGAGAACACCGCGCCGACCCAACACTACAACACCGGCAACCGCCGTTTCGGCGCGCACCTGTTCGTGACCTTCGACGCGCGCTGGGTGTTGCGCGACATCACCCTGGACGGCAACACCTTCCGCGACAGCCACAGCGTCGACAAGCGGCCGTTGGTGGCCGACGTCGGCTACGGCCTGGCGGCGATGCGCGGACGGTGGAAGTTCGCCTTGGCGCGCTATCACCGGACGCGGGAGTTCGAGGGGCAGAAGCAGACGCCGGTGTTCGGGAGTTTTACCGTGAGTCGGGCGTTTTGACTCACGCGATTAGCTTGTCTCCGCTGTAGGAGCGGCGTGAGCCGCGACCGCGGGATGCGCAGTGATGGCAATGCCCGATATCGCATCATCGAAGCGGCGTGCTGTCGCAAAGGGTAGGGGCGGCGTCCCCCAGGGATTTCCTACGGTCACAAGCCGCGACCGCGGGACGCGCAGAGGCTGCAACGCCGATGCCATCCAATCGAAGCGGCGTGCTTTCGCAAGGGGTAGGAGCGGCGCGAGCCGCGACCGCGTCTTTTCGGTTTCGCGGCGTATCGCTCAAGCAAGATCAGGATCAAACGCCAAAAGCTTCCGCCACTAAAGCGGCGGGTTACTTTCTTTTGTCATAAGCAACAAAAGAAAGCTAACCAAAGAAAAATGCTTCTCTTTGAATCACAGGCCCGCACGAGCGATGCCTCCGCGGCGATTTTTCATACGGGACATCCCTGTCCCGATGAAAAACGGCCTGCATCCATGCAGGCCGCCCTCCGGGTCTTCAATTGCCTTCGCTAGTTCGTGGCGACGCACGGCAACGGCAGAATCTTTACGGCAACGGCAACGGCAACGGCAACGGCAACCTGGGGGCCGCTCCGGCTTTTCTTGCCTGGCGCAGCCACGACCTTGCGAACATCCCTGCGCGAGCCGCGAGCCGCGAGCCGCGTGCTCGCAGGGGAGCTTCGTCAAGGAAAAGCACTTTTTCTTTGGTGACTTTTGACCAAAGGGAATCCAGACGGACTTTTGGGGCTTTGGCCAAAAGAAAGTTACCCGCACCCTTTAGGGGGCGGAAGCTTCATGCGTTTGATCTTGCTGGATAAATGCGTCGCAAGACTGCCACATCGCGGTCGCGACTCGCGTCGCTCCTACCCTGCGAAGGCTGTCGACGACTTCGGCGCTGCTGCCTGTGCGCGTCCCTAGGCCGCAATCCGGCCTACTCCAGCGTAATCCCCGCCGCCGCCGCACTGCGGCCCTTCAGGGTTTCGCTGGCCTGCGCCCACCATTCGCGGTGTTCTTCGCTGGCGCAATACTCGGCATAGGACAGCTTGGCGATGGTCGCCAGGGAATAATCCGGGCGGCCTTCGGCCAGCATCGCGCTCATCGCCCGCAACAGCGGCAGCGAGGGCAGCAGGTCTTCGATGAAAAGGAATTGGCCGGCTTGGTTCACTTCGAGGAAATGCGCATCGCCGTTGGCGTCGATGGCCAGGTCGATGCAGCCGAACACCAGGCCGAGTTCGCGCATCAGGGCGGCGAGCTTGGCCTGGTCGGCGGAGGAGAGTTCGCCGACTTCGGCACGCAAGCCCTGGGTGTTCTGGGGGACGCGCCAGTCGACGAAGCCGTCGTCGTGTTGGGCGTACAGGCGGGCGGCGAAGTAACGGTCGCCGATCGCGGTCACGCGCAGGTCGTGGCGTTTGTCGACATAGACCTGATAGATGCCGGGGCAGTGCAACAGGCTCTGGTCGTCTTCGAGCATCGCCGGTTCGACGATGCGCGCATAGGTGCTGAACATGCGGCCGGTCTCGGCGTCCTTCCAGGTGTGGGTCAGGAAGGGTTTGTAGACCACACGGCCATGGCGCTGGACGAAACGACGGATCTCGGCGGGATCGTGCGAGACCAGGGTCGGCGGGAAGCGTAGGCCGCAGTGGTGGGCCGCGCGCAGTTGCACGAGTTTGTTCTCGGCCATCGCCGCGGCAGCGGGGCGATTGACCCAGAGCCGATCGGCGCCCTGATCGGTCAAGGCGTAGACGTTCTTGAGGAAACGCCCCCATTCGCCGCGCAGGAAGGGCTGGTCGCCGGCCTGCGCGCGCGGGAAGGATTCGGGATTGCGCGGCCGCCGGTACCAGACCGTGCCGACGCTGGCGTCGTCGAGCGGGCCACTCATGCGCAGGCCGAGGTCGGGATCGCAATGCAGGGACATCGCGCCGAGTTCGGCTTCGGCCAGCGAGCTAAGCCAGGTCGCGTCGATACCGCTGGCGCGCAAAGCCCAGCGCGCGGCGGAAGCATGGATGTCGTGGGCCAGCGAAGACAGGATCAGCGGACGGCGGTGAGCGGGCATGGAAGCGTTCGTATTTTTAGGGCCGTTGAAAACGGCACGCCCCGTCGGACGGGGCGTGCCGGGTCATGCGTGGCGGCGGGGTTTACGCGCACGTCGCTCGCGCGCGGGTCCACCCGGCCTGGTGCATGGACTGCATCCGATCAGATCAACCGGAAGGCGAGGCGATTACAGGAAATCGGGATCGCCCGGATCGTCGCCGTTCGGGCCGGTGGCGTGGGTGGTATCGCCCTTGCCGCCGGAGATCGCTGCGATCTCGTCCAGTGAAAGTTCGCGCGCCGCGATGCGGGCGAGCGGACGGGCGGCTTCGTCCTGAGGCAGAGCGTTGTTGCTGTAAACGTCTTGCTTACTCATGGAGCGTTCTCCTAAACCGTAGAGTGCCAGGATGAGTTGAAAGGCCGTCCCGGCGTCGGCACGAGCATCGATGCTAGCAACTATGAAAGTCGCGGTTTGCTAATCGCGATCCCACTTTCGCCCTGAATGCGCGAAGCGATGGGGATTGCAAACTCGGACGTTGTGATCCGTTCACTGACGCCGTCGCGCAAGGCGACGACGCGGTCTGCGCTGCGGATCGTATCGGGCCTGTGCGCGATGACGATGCGGGTCATGCGCAAGGCGGAAATCTCGCGATTGATCTCGTGCTCGCGAGCGACGTCGAGGTGACTGGTGGCCTCGTCGAGCAACAGGATCGCCGGCGATCGGTACAGGGCGCGCGCCAACAGCACGCGTTGTTTCTGTCCGCCCGACAGCGAAGAACCCAAGTCGCCGACCAGGGATTCGTAGCCCATCGCCATCGCCGCGATGTCGTCGTGGATGCGCGCCGCGCGCGCCGCCGCTTCGATGCGCGCGGGGTCGGCCGCATGGTCGAAGGAGGCAATGTTCTCGCCGATCGAACCGGCGAACAGCACGTCCTCCTGCATCACCGCACCGAACAGCTCGCGGTACGCGGCCAGGCCGTAGTCGTGGATGTCGACCCCGCCGATGCGGATCGTGCCCGAGCTCGGCCGCAGCAGGCCGAGGATCAACTTGGCCAGGGTGGTCTTGCCGCAGCCCGAAGCGCCGACGATCGCCACCGATTCGCCGGCCTCGATGCTGAAGCTGCAGTCGCGCAGGATCCACGGCTCGTCGTCGGCATAGCGGAAGCTGAGCCGGTCGATCTCGATGCGCGGCGCCGGCACCGGGCCGGCGTAGTCGGTGTGCACATGCGCTTCGGGCGGCTCGAAGGCGATGTCGGCGATGCGTTGGCCGTGCAGGCCGAGCAGGCGCAGGTCGACGAGCTTGTCGATCAGGCTGCCGGTGCGGGTGGCGAACAGGTCGGCATAGGCGACGAATACCACCATCATGCCGGCGCTGAAGCGGCCCTGCAGGGTCAGCCAGGCGCAGAGCCAGATCAGCAGCACGCGTTGGGCGCCGAACACCAGTTTCGACAAGGCCGAGAACACCGCGGTAGTGCGGGCGATCGCGGCCTCGCGATTGGCGACCTCGACGCTGGCGTTGGCGATGCGTCCGCGGCGGTCGTCCTGTTGATTGCCGAGCTTAATCGTCTGCACACCCTGGATCGATTCGATCAACAGGCTCTGCTGCTTGGCGACCTGGATCAGCTGCTCCTCCTTGAGTCGCCACAGCCGCCGGTACGCGGCCCAGCGCAGAATCGCGTAGACGGCGAACGCGGCCAGCACCAGCGCGGTCAACGGCGGGCTGTAGAACAGCAGCAGCGCCAACACCAGGGTCACGGTCAGGCCGTCGAGCAGACTCTCGACGAAACTGCCGGTCAGGGTCTGCTGGATGGCCTGCACCGAGACGAAGCGCGACATCACTCCGCCGACATGGCGTTTCTCGAAGAAATCCAGCGGCAACCGCATCAGGTGGCCGAACAGATTGGCCAGCCATTGCGAATTGAGGGCGGCGCCGAGGTCGGCGACCAGCCAGCCGCGCATCGCCGTGAGCGTCGCCTGGAACACCACCACGACCAGGAAGCCGATGCCGAGCAGGTTCAACAAACCGATGTCGGCCGCGACCAGGACCCGATCGATCACCCACTGCATCGCCAACGGCAGCAGCAGGGTGAACACCTCCAGGCTCAGCGCCAGGATCAGGATCTGCGCACCGGCGCGGCGCAGGCCGACGATGCGGCCGGCGAGCCCGCGCAGACTCAGGCGCTGGCGTTCGCGCATCGGCACGAAGTCGGTCTTCGGCGACAGTTCCAGGGCGATGCCGGTGTAGTGGCGGCCGAATTCGGCCAGCGGCAGGCTGACCGCGCCGCGCGCCGGGTCGTGCAGTTCGGCGCGGCCGCGGGCGATGCGCTTGAGCACGACGAAATGGTTGAGGTCCCAATGCAGCACGCACGGCAGGCGCAGATCGGCGAGGTGTTCGATCTCGGCCCGCAAGGGGCGGGTGTCGAAGTCGAGCGCGCCGGCGATCTTGATCAAACGCGCCAGGGTGGCGCCGCGCGGCGACACCGGGAAGCGCCGGCGCAGGCTGCTCAGATCGATGTCGTGGCCGTGATGGACGGCGATCATCGCCAGGCAGGCCAGACCGCACTCGGCCAATTCGTTCTGCTGGATCACCGGCACGGGCTTCGCGCTCATGAGCCCGTCCGATGCGTGTCGGGTGACGCGTCGGTGTTCGACAGCGGCGCCAACACGAATTCGTAGAGACGGCGCTGCTCCAACTGCAGCTCCGCATCCACACGCATTCCCGCCCGCAATGCCTGCGTGCCGATGCGCTGGCGATCCAGCTCGACCTGCACGGACCAGACCGGCGCGTCCAGGCGCAGGCCGCTGCGCCGGTGGATTTGGTCGGGCGATGAGGCCGCGGCGGCTATCGCGACCACGCGGCCGTGCTGTAGGCCGTAGCGCTGATACGGGAAGGCGCGGTAGCGCAGGACCGCCGGCGTGCCGGGACGGATCGCGGCGATGGCGCGATCGGGCACCCACAGCTGCGCTTGCATGGACGAGGTGCCGTTCGACGTGGCCTGCGCTATCAGCATGCCTTCTACTGGTTCGCTGCGGGTATAACGGCCGAACCCGAGCAGGGCGAGCAGCGCAAGCAGACCGAGCAGGGCGAGTGCGGCCATCGGCCAGCCCAGGCGCGAGATCGGCAGGCGGATGCTGCCGAGCCAGCGTTCTTTCCTGGCTTCCAGCATTTCGCGTCTGAACAGGTCTTCGTGCACGTAAGCCTCAGACGCGTGGCGAGGATCCAAGGGTGCGGTTCGGCGAACCCATGGCGATCACGGTGCGTCTGTCGTCTCCTGTCGTTACGACTCGGTCGCTGAGTGTCGTACAAGGCCGAAGGTGTTTCCAGGTCGCCATTGTCGAACGCCGTCACGGTTCGCGGGGATTGCAACAAATCGTTCAGCCCTGCTGCTATCGGCCATGCCGCGCTGCGACGCGTATCGCACCGCAGCGCATGCTCAAGCGGCATCGCGCGCGGGTTTACGCCAGCGCGGCCAGGCGCCGAGGGTGATCGCGCGCAACAGCCATTCCATCGGACCATGGCCGTGATGCTGCATCCACCAGGCGCTGAAGCGCAGTTGCGCGCCGAACAGCATGATCGCGAAAGCCAGCACGGTGAGCGGCGACAGCCGCCCCATCAGACCGAAGCCATAGCCGGTGAACGCCAACGCGGCGGCGGCCGATTGCAGCAGATAGTTCGACAAGGCCATGCGTCCGGCCGGGGCCAGCAATCGCACGAGTCGCGGGCCGGCGCGGCCGGCGAAGCCGCTCATGGCCAGGGCGGCATAGGCGCCGGTCAACAAGGGCGCGGTCAGCAGGCTCAAGGCCAGCGCCGACAGTTCGAGCGCGCCGCCGGGCTCGAAGGTCGAGACGCCGGCATAGAGCGCCGCCGCCGGCAGGCCGATGCCGAAGCCCCAGAGGCGCAGTCTGCGCAGCAACGCCGGATAACGATCGAGATGGGCGAGCATTCGGCGACGGCCGGCGACCCGGCCCAGCAGGAACATCGCCAAGGCGCATGGCGCCTGCATGAAGGCGAGCACGATCCCGGTCGACGCCAGTTCGCGCACGCGCTGGGCGACCACGGCAGCGGGATCGCCGAGGAAGCCGGCGAGGGTCGTCTGCGCTTGGGCTGCGACGATGCGGGCATCCACGACGCCGGCTTCGCCACTGAGCCGAATCAGCAAAGCCAATCCGGCCCAGGCGACGGCAGTCGCTACGATCAGGACCAAAGCGCTACGCAGCGCGGTGCGCTCCGACAGCGCGCGCGTCGTCAGCAGGATCAGGCCCATCGCCGCATAAGTGCCGAGGATGTCGCCGTGGAACAGCAGCACGGCATGGGCCAGGCCGATCAGCCACAGCCCGAGTAAACGCCGCAGCATGCGCGGCACGAAGGCCTCGCCGGCGCGCTGCGCCGAGTCGAGCTGCAGGCTGAAGCTGTAACCGAACAGGAACGAAAACAGCAGATAGAACTTCATCTCGAACAGGCCGGCAACGAGCAGGCGCACCGCGCGGTCCAGCCCTCCGTCGTAACTCGGGTCGGGCAGGCCCAGGCCGTAGTAGGGCGAGGCGAACACGCCGAGGTTGACGACCAGGATGCCGAACAGGGCGAGGCCGCGCAGGGCATCGAGCTGTTCGATGCGTGGCGGGACGGCGTGGGCGGATGCGGTCATGGGGGCGGCGCGAACGGGGGAGCGTGGATGCTGCGCGCGGCGCCGCGGCGCTGGCATCGGGCCCGCGACGGGAGCCAACCGGGACGTTTGGCGGATTCGCCGCGCGCGGAAACTGGAATACTGGCGGCATGAGCGAAATCCCCGCCGCACGCCCGGTGCCGGCCGCGCGCGCGCCGGCGCGCCGCTGGTGGAGCGGGCTGTTCTGGAAATGCCTGCTGTCGATGCTGATCGCCTCGTGGATCAGCACCGCGCTGCTGTCCGGCCTGGACCTGTACCTGTCGCGCACCGAGGTGCGCGAGGCGATGGCGCCGCCGGTGCTGCAGGACGCGATGCAACGCGAATTGCAGCAGTTCGGCGCGCTGCCCGACCTGGCCATGACTTCGCGCGCGCAATGCGAGGCGATCCTGCAGGCGTTGTTGGTGCGCATCGTCGGCATGGACTCGCAGGAGTGGATGAACTCGCACAGCTTCGCCGGCAGCACCCACGACGGCCGCTTGTCGATCCGCTATCGCGACCGCGACGGCCGCGTGTGCCGCTATCCCTCGCAGGCGAGTCCGCCGCTGGCGCAGACGCTGGAGGAAGTCGAGCAGGAAGCGGTGTCGTCGCATGCGCCGGTGCCGCGCCGGCACGAGCGCGAAGGCGACTGGATCAGCGCGGTGGCCTTGCCGCTGGCACGGACCCCGGGCGCGACCCTCAGCGTCGGCCAGCACGCCGGCGGTTCGCTGGCGAGCTTCATGCACATGGACTCGGGCGACATCGAAAGCCTGGCGATCTATCTGGTGCTGATCAGCGCGATGTCGGCGATCGCCGTGGCGACCCTGCTGACGCGCCGGATCGGCCATGCCGAGCGCGCCGCGGATGCATGGGCCGCGGGCGAACTCGGCGCGCGCATCCACGATACCGGCCGCGACGAATTCGGGCGCTTGTCGCAGCGTTTCGACCGCATGGCCGATGCGCTCGGCGAAGTGATCCAGGTGCGCCAGGCCTTGGCGGTATCGGAGGAGCGCAACCGCCTCGCCCGCGACCTGCACGACACCGCCAAGCAGCGCAGCTTCGCCCTCGGCCTGCAGCTCAGCGTGCTCGATCACCTGAGCCAGCGCGAGGGCGGCGAGCAGGACCCGCGCCAGATCACCTTGATCAAGGCTGCGCTCGGTTTGACCGGGCAACTGCAGCGCGATCTGGCCGACGTGATCCAGCGGTTCTCGGCGCCGACCGTGGCCGAGCAGGGGTTGCGCAAGGCCATCGAGGATACCTGCTCGCATCTGCTCGCCGGCAGCGAGATCGAGTGGCGACTGTTGCTCGACGGCGTCGCCGAGCGCGGCCTGGGCGCCTGGCCGCAGCACGCCGGACAGTTGTTGCTGATCGCCACCGAGGCGGTGAGCAACAGCCTGCGCCACAGCGGCGCGCGCCGCATCGAGGTCGTCCTCAACAACTCCGGCAACCGCTACGGCTGGACCATCCAGGACGACGGCCGCGGCTTCGTCCCCAACGAACACGAGGCCACCGGCATGGGCCTGGCGAACATGCGCTTGCGCGCTCGCACGCTGCCCGGCGGGCGCTTCCGTCTCGCCAGCTCGCCCAGCGGCACGGTGGTGACCGTGTCGTTCACGTTGGAATCGCAGGGAATCCAGGCATGAGTACATCGGTATTGCTGGTCGACGACCACGAGGTGGTGCGCAAGGGCATCCGCAGCCTGTTGATGCTGACCGACGACTTCGAGGTCGTCGGCGAAGCCGGCGGCGGCGCCGAGGCGATCGAGCTGGCGCGCGAACTGGCGCCGGACTTGATCGTGATCGACCTGATGATGCCCGACGTCGACGGCGTCGAGGCGATCCGTGCGATCAAGGGCCTGAGCCCGCGCAGCGCCATCGCGGTGCTGACCTCGACCGACCAGGACGACCTGGCCTTCGCCGCGATCGAGGCGGGTGCGCAGTCGTTGTTGTTCAAGAGCATGCTCGGCGACGAGTTGTTGGCGACCTTGCGCCGCATCGCCGGCGGCGAGGCGGTGATCCATCCCTTCGTCGCCCAGCGCATCCTCAAGGCGATGCGACGCAAGCGCGAGCCGCGCGAGGACCCGTTCGCCTGCCTGACCGAACGCGAGTTGGACGTCCTGCGCAAACTCGCCGAGGGCGGCAGCAACGCGCGCATCGCCGCGGCCTTGAACATCGGCGAGAAGACGGTGAAGTCGCACCTGGGCAATGTCCTGGCCAAGCTGCACCTGGCCGACCGCACCGAGGCGGTCGCATTCGCCTGGCGCCGCGGCCTGATGTCGGCCGAATCCGAGCACGGCGGCGGCTGAAGGTTTCGGAGTCTTGCCTCGATAAGGCCTAGGGTATTCGGCTTCGCCGAAGTAAAGCGGAGCCCGCCTGCGCGGGAATGTCGGCTGAGAGAGATGCCGCGGAACTTACCCAACGTCATCCCCGCGAAGGCGGGGATCCAGAGACTTCAGAGTGATGCTTCGGTGAAGCCCTGAGTCCTGCCTGTGCGGGGGGACGACGACAAATCACTCTCGCGGCGTCCCTCTCAAGCATCCGCGCGCGTTGTCGTAGCGCTTGATGCCAGATTCGGCAAAGTCAAATTGATCGTTTCCGCTGCCTCGCTTGCCACGCAAGCGTCGTTAGTCATGCCTGTCCGACGACACAAACAGGTAGGGAGGCACACATGTCCCTGCGTTTGTGATCACTCAGGTCGCACGAAGATCGACCGAACACGATGCCGCCAAAGGCGTCGCACCGCTGCTTCAAGCGCCGCCACGCCGCGCTTTCGACACGATAAGGGACTACTGACCGATGCAAGGCACTACCCGCACCACGCGTAACAGCGTTACCCGACGCATGCATTCCCGTACCCTGCTTTCGCTCGCCATCGTCGGCGGCCTGCTCGCCGTTTCGGCGTCGGCCTCGGCGCAGAACGCGAACACGATGGGCCAGCTCGGCAATCCCGACAGCTGGCGCAGCGACGAATTCAACGCCGATTGGGGCCTGGGCGCGATGAACGCCCACTACGCCTATGCGCGTGGCCTGACCGGCAAAGGCGTCCGCCTGGGCATGTTCGATTCTGGTTCGGCGCTGGCCCATGCGGAGTTCGGCGGCCGCAACACCAACAGTATTTCCATCGGCAACGTCGCCCATTGCGCCGATCCCAGCATCGTCGCCGGCGACGGCGCTTGCGGAGCGACCCGCGGCGACAAGCCCGGTTACGAATACACCGGCGTAGGCGCCGGCGTTCCGGATCGGATCCGCCAGCTCATCGCGCAACGTTTCGGCCTCGGCTTCCTCTACGACGATCACGGCACTCACGTCGCCGGCACCATCGGGGCCAACCGTGACGGCCAGGGCATGCACGGCGTCGCCTTCGCTTCCGACCTCACCGCTGCGCGAGTGTTCGGCGACACCTACAGCGAATGGCGATTGGATCCCGACGGCTTCTACCGTCCGCGTCCGCTCTACCGTACCGATCCGGAAGATCCGGCGACTATGGACATGTACCAGCAGGCGCAGGCGCTGGGCACGCGTGTGCTCAACCACAGTTGGGGCCCGACCCGGCGCAATGCCACCTTGGCCGACCTGGAGGCGCACTACGCCAGCGCCGGCGCAGGTTATGCGGTGTACGCGAGCATCTATGCGCCAGGTGCCGACGGCAAGCCGCAGTCCGACCTGATCCAGGTATGGGCGGCCGGCAACCAGAGCGGCGGCCTGGCGAGCATCGCAGCCACCCTGCCGCGCTGGCGGCCCGAGGCCGAGCCGTACTGGGTCAGTGTGGCCAACGTGCGCGAGCCCGAGGCGGCAGCGGGCGAGTCCGATTACGTCATCAACGACGGTTCCAGTATCTGCGGCATGAGCATGAACTGGTGCGTGTCGGCGCCGGGCACCGATATCGCCAGCACCGTCGTCGGCGGCCGCATCGACGGCGCTGTGGAGCTGACCGACGATTACCTGCGTTTCCGCATCGACAACGAACAGCCCGAGTATGGCTACGGCCTCAAAACCGGCACTTCGATGGCGGCACCGCACGTCACCGGCGCACTCGGCTTGCTGTTCGAACGCTTTCCGTACTTGAGCAGCCCGCAGGTGCGCGACGTGCTGTTGACCACCGCACGCGATCTCGGCGCGCCGGGCGTGGACGAGATCTACGGCTGGGGCATGGTCGATCTTAAGAAAGCCATCGACGGCCCGGGCCAGATCCGCGTCGACACCAACGTGGTCATGGACCGCCCGGGCGGCGGCGCCAAGGTGTGGGACGGCAAGGCTTGGGACGACTGGCGCAACGACATCGGCGGCCCCGGCGTGTTGAGCAAGTCCGGACTGGGCTGGCTGCGCCTGAGCGGCAATAACAATTTCGGCGGCCTCAAGGTCAAGGACGGCGTGCTCGAACTGACCGGCAACAACACCTACGCCGCGCAGGTGGAGGGCGGCACCTTGGTCGTCAACGGCACCCTGACCACGGCCTCGTTGCCGGTGCTCGCCGGCGGTGCGCTCGGCGGCAGCGGCCGCATCGTCGGCGACGTGCGCATCGAAGGCGCGGTCTCGCCCGGCAACTCGATCGGCACCCTCAGTGTGCAGGGCAACTACGTGCAGGCAGCGGGTTCGACCTATGTGGCCGAGCTGGCGGCCGGCGGCGCTTCCGACCGCATCGATGTGAGCGGCCAGGCCCGCCTGGAAGGCGGCAAGCTGGTGGTGCTGCACGCGCCGGGCCAGTACATGCTCGGCCAGTCGTTCAATCTGATCAGTGCGGCCGGCGGCGTCAGCGGCCAGTTCGCCTCGCTCGACCAGACCGCGTTCTCGCCGTTCCTCAAGTTCGGCCTGAGCTATGCGGCCAACCAGGTCGGCATCGACGTCACCCGCGGCGCCTCGCTCGCGGCGAGCGCGCAGACCGACAACCAGCGCGCCGCCGCCGCCGCCGCCGACCGCCTCGCGATCGGCCAGGGCATTCCGCAGCCGCTGACCCAGTTGTTCCCGGAGCAGGCCTTGGCCGCGCTCGACGCGCTCAGCGGCGAAGCCCACGCCAGCCTGCGTTCGATCATGGTCGACGATAACCGCCATGTGCGCGACGCCGCCTTGGGCCGCGCGCGCGCCGGTCGCGGCGACTTCGCCGCGGATACGGCCGGCGAGTCCTCGCAGGGCGCCTGGGTGCAGTTGCTGAAGTCCGGCGGCACCCTCGACGGCGACGGCAATGCCGCACGCAACGAGTACAACGGCTCGGCCACCTTGCTCGGTTACGACTACCGCTTCGACGGCGGCTGGCGCATCGGCGTGCTCGGCGGCACCGGTCGCAGCGACAACAACGACGCCCGCAACGACAAGGGCCGGATCAAGACCCGTCACCTGGGCCTGTACGCCGGCCAAAACTGGGGCGGTTTCGGCCTCAGCGCCGGCTTGGCTTTCGCCCGCCACGACGTCGACCTGGATCGCGACATCGCCTTCAACGGCTTCAACGACCGCGCCCGTTCCAACTACGACGCCGACAGTAAGCAGGGCTTCGTCGAAGGTGCTTACCGCTTCGATGCCGGCGCCTGGGCCTTCGAGCCGTATGCGCAGTTCGCCCAGGTGCGGGTGAAGAGCGACGGCTTCCAGGAAAGCGGCGGCGCCGCGGCGCTGACCGGCCGCAGCGCCGACAGCCGCGTGAACCTGTCGACGCTGGGGCTGCGTTTCAACGTCGACCTGAAGGGCTCGCAGCAGGAGCAGAGCTGGTTGAGCCTGCGCGGTGGCCTCGGCCGTCGCCATGCCAGCGGCGACCTCAACCCGGCGACCTCGGTGGCCTGGCGCGGCGGCAACACCTTCCAGGTGCATGGCGCACCGCTGGCCGACGACGCCACCTTGCTCGAAGCCGGCATCGCCGCACGCCTGAGCGCGAACGGTCTGTTGGAACTGAACTACAGCGGTCAGCTCGCCGATGAGGCGCACGACCACGGAGTCAACGCGCGGTATTCCCTGCGCTTCTAACCCCCCGCCCGAAGGGGGAGCCCCCGGAGCCGCAACGGCGCAAGCCGTTGCGGCTTCTTTTTTGGGTTCGTCTGGGGGGCTAGGGGGGATTTGCTCCGGCTCTCACGAACCGTCGCCATCACCCACGGTCCGAGAGCCGCCCCCGCTCCATCGCCATCCACCACCCCCTAGCGTTGCGCCACACCGGCTTATGCCGGCGGCCGCATTCGGCGATGATGAGGCACCGCCGCCATCGCCCCGTGCATCGCGCCGGTTCCCAACGACTCCGGAGATGCGCATGTTCGAGCTGTCGGCACTGTTGGCCTTCGCCGGTCTGGCCCTGGTCATGGTCCTCACCCCGGGGCCGAACATGATCTATCTGGTCTCGCGCTCGATCTGCCAGGGCCGCAAGGCCGGGCTGATTTCGCTGGCCGGGGTCGGCGTCGGCTTCTTCTTCTATCTGTTCGCCGCCGCCTTCGGCATCACCGCGTTGTTGTTCGCGGTGCCGTTCGCCTACGACGCGTTGCGCATCGGCGGCGCGATGTATCTGCTGTGGATGGCCTGGCAGGCGGTCCGGCCCGGCGGGCGTTCGCCGTTCCAGGTCCGCGACCTTGCCGCCGATAGCCCGCGCCGCTTGTTCACGATGGGCCTGCTGACCAGTCTGTTGAACCCGAAGGTGGCGATGTTCTACCTCGCCCTGTTGCCGCAGTTCATCGACCCGCAGCGCAGCGTGATGTTGCAGTCGCTGCTGCTCGGCAGTCTGCAGATCGCGATCAGCGTCGGCGTCAACGCATTGATCGTGGCCGGCGCCGGCGGCATCGCGAACTTCCTGGCCGGACGGCCGCGCTGGGTGACCGCGCAGCGCTGGGTCATGGGCGGGGTGTTGTCGGGGTTGGCGGTGCGGATGGCGGTCGACGCCCGCCGCTGAGGCTCAAGGGGCGCGGCCGGCGGCCTGGTCGCGCGCGCGCTGGATGATCGCGCGGACCTGGGCGCGGTCGCGATGGCGCGAAATCGCCACCGCGCCGAGCGCGATCGCGCGTTCGCGCATCTGCGCGGTAACGTCGTAGTGGCAGCCGCTGGCTTTGTCCTGGAACGATTCGCGGCGCTTGCCGAGCCGCGCCGCGAAGGCGTGCAACTCGTCGAGGCGGTCGGCCATCAGATGCGCCCAGCGTTCGCCGCGCCAGGGCCACACGGCATCGTCGACGTACACGGTCACCGCATCTCTCCAGGGAATGAATCCAGTTGCGTCGGGGACGATTCTGTCACGACGCGCGTCCGGCGGCCGTGCAGGCGACAGGCCGTGCCCAGTATCCGACAATCGCGGCATCGCGGGCGTCTTGCCTCGCCCGCAGGAGCCGTCATGCGGATCTCGGCCATCCATCATGTCGCGATCATCTGTTCCGATTACCCACGCTCGAAGCATTTCTATACCCAGGTGCTGGGGCTGCGCGTGCTCGCCGAGGTCCATCGCGAGGCGCGGCGTTCGTACAAGCTCGACCTGGCCTTGCCCGACGGCGGCCAGATCGAACTGTTCTCCTTCCCCGAGCCGCCGCCGCGGCCGTCCTATCCGGAAGCCTGCGGCCTGCGTCACCTCGCCTTCGCGGTCGACGACATCGACGCTTGCGTGGCCGAGCTGCAGGCGCAGTCGATCGCGGTCGAGGCGGTGCGCGTCGACGAATACACCGGGCGCCGTTACACCTTCTTCGCCGACCCCGACGGCTTGCCGATCGAGTTCTACGAGCGCGGCTAAGTCGCTGGGCTGCCGCCTCAGGCGTGGGCGACGAGGTGGCCGTGCTCGCGCCAGGCCTCGAAACCGCCGGCCAGCGGGCGCACGCGCTTGAAACCGCGCCGACGCAGTTCGCGCGCCAGGACCGCGGCCGAGGCTTCGTTCGGGCAATCGCAGTAGACGATGACCTCGTCGCGCGGTTCGAGAGCGACGTCGGCCAGCGAGGCCACGAACACCGCACCGGGAATCCAGCCGGAGGCGTCGCGCTGCGGCTGCGAGCACACGTCGAGGATCATCGGGCCGTTGCCGTCTTCGAGCAGCCGATAGAGCTCCGGCACGGTGATCCGCGCCATGCGCAATTCGCGCAGGAACAGGCGGCGCTTGAGCAGTTTGTAGCCGACGAACGCGGCGATGGCCGCGGCCACCAGCAGCAGGCCGTAGCGGCCGAGCGTTTCCAGGCTGGCGAGCACGTCGTTGACGGCCTCGTGGAAGACCGCGCCGACCGCCACCGCGAGGCCGGCCCAGAGCAGGGCGCCGATGCCGTCGTAGAAGGCGAAGCGGCGCGCGCTGGTGCCGGTTTCGCCGGCCAGGGTGGTCGCGACCGCGGCGAAGCCGGGTACGAACTTGGCCACCACCAACGACGGCGCGCCCCAGCGCGCATAGACGCCGCGGGTCATCAGCACGCACGAGTCCGGCGACAGCGAGACCTTGCACATCAGCCGCAGCAAGGCCGCGCCGATCCGGCGCCCGCCGAGATACCACAGGCTGTCGGCAAGCAAGGCGGCAAGCGCGGCGATCAACAGGATCGGCCACAGGCTCTGCTGCTGGTCCACCGCAATCGCGGCGGTGACGATGATCGGCGGATAGGCCGGCACCGGCAGCCCGCCCTGATCGAGGAACACGCTGACGAAGACCACGAGCAGCCCGTAGGTCTGGATCAGATGCAGCAGGGCGTCCATCGGCCGGTCCTAAGACCGCGTCACGCGGTCGGAAACATGAGCAGGCCGCGTCGCGCGGTCGGAAACATCAGCAAGCCGCGTCGCGCGGCCGGGGGGAGGCGTGGGCAAGCCAACGTGGCCAGGCCGCCTCGCACGGCTGCAAAGCCATCGACAGTTTCCGCCCGCGCCGCATCCGCTGCAATCGCATGGCGGCGACGGATCGTTGCGGGCTTGGTATCGGCGCTGCGGTCGCCGGTCCGCCGTGTTCGGGCCCGATGCGGGTCCAAACTGCGGTCGCCGTAGCCTTGGGCGTCACATCGGCGGTCGCACAATGACCGGTGCCGGGTCGATGCGGCCGGCGGTCATGGGAGTATTCGATGCGCCTGGAAGGCAGTCAGGAAACCTTGTTGATCACGCTTTACGCCAAGGCGATGGATAACCGCGCCACGCCGTCGATCCTGCGCGACGCCCTGGCCGACGACCTGGTCCGCCACATCGATTACGACTTCGAGCGTTTCGGCCTGGGGCCCTCGGACATCCGCGGGCTGGCGCTGCGCTCGCGCATCATCGACGGCTGGACCCGCGCCGCGCTGCAATCGCGCCCCGACACCCTGGTGCTGCATCTGGCCTGCGGCCTGGACTCGCGCGTGTTCCGGGTCGACCCGCCCTTGGAAGTGGACTGGATCGACCTCGATTTTCCCGAGGTGATCCGCCTGCGCGAGGCGTTGCTGCCGCAACGCGCCGGGCGCTACCGCAGCTTGGCGAGCGACGTCATGGAGCCGGACTGGATCGAGCGCCTGGACAACCAGCGCCCGGTCCTGGTGATCGCCGAAGGCCTGTTTCCCTACCTCGACGAGCGCCGCGCCCGCGAACTGGTGCAGCGCCTGATCGAGCGGTTCCCGCAGGGCGGGCAATTGCTGTGCGACCTGTACAGCCCGCTCGCGCTGCGCCTGCTCCGCCACGCGACCATGATCCGCGCGACCCAGGCCCGCATCGGCGATTGGACCCGCGCCGAACCACGCAGCCTGGAGGCCTGGCACCCGCGGCTGCAGTTCGTCGACGAGCCGCGCCTGAGCGAAGTCGTCGAGGTGGCGGCCCTGCCGCGGGCGCAGCGTTGGCTGTTCAAGCTTTACGACCGCTCCGAATGGCTGCGCAACCTGGGGCGGGTAGCCCGTTTCCGCTTCTGAGAGGCGAGCAAGCCTGCTTCCTGTAGGAGCGGGGCGAGCCGCGAGCGCGCCGCATCGCCGCCCCGAATGCCGCATTCGGCTCATGCCGCCAACGCCGGATCCGGCTTGCGAAACGCGATCGCCAACCGGTTCCAGGCGTTCATCGAGATCGCCGCATAGGTCAGCGCGACCAAGTCGTGGTCGCCGAAATGCTCGCTTACCCCGGCATAGACCGCATCCGACACCGGCGCCTGGTTGACCGCGGTGATGGCTTCGGCCCAGGCCAGGGCGGCGCGCTCGCGCGCCGTGAACGGGCCCTCGGCCCAGACCCGCAGCAAGTGCAGGCGGCGATGGCTCTCGCCGCGCGCGACCGCTTCTTCGGTGTGCACGCGCAGGCAATAGGCGCAGCCGTTGATCTGCGAGATGCGCACGTTGACCAGGTCGATCAACGAGCGCTCCAGGCCGCTCTTGTCGACATAGCTTTGCAGGCCGGCCAGGGCGCGGGTGCCCTGCGGGTCGACGGCGTTGTAATCCAGGCGGGCGGACATGGCGGTCTCCATCGGGTGAGCATCGTGCGACGCGATGACGCCACGTTAGGATGTTCGTTCCTGAAAGGCATTCCGCCACGGATGTAAATCGAGCTTGCATGAATGAACAATCCCTGGGTTGGGACGACTACCGTTTCATCCTTGCGGTCGGCCGCGCGGGCTCGCTGAACGGCGCGGCCAAGCGCCTGGCGGTGAGTCATCCGACCGTGTTCCGCCGCATCAACGCGATCGAGCGCGCGCTCGGTGCGCGTTTGTTCGAACGCGCCCGCGACGGCTACACGGCAACGCCGACCGGCGAGGAAGTGATCGCAGTGGCGGCCGAGATCGAAACGCGCATCGCCGCGACCGAGCGGCGCCTGGCCGGGCTGGACGCGCGCCTCAGCGGCCGTATCCGCGTGACCACGGTCGAGCCGGTGCTGTACGGCCTGTTGCCGCCGCTGCTGGCGAAATTCCGCCGCGAGCACCCGGGCATCGTCCTGGAGCTGGTTGCCGACAACGCCGTGCGCGACCTCAGCCGGCGCGAGGCCGATGTCGCCCTGCGCCCCGGCGGCAAACCGCCGGAGGGCCTGATCGGGCGCAAAGTCGCGCGTTTGGCCGCGGCGGTGTACCGGCCGCGTACGCTGAGGCTGCCGCGCGGCGCCGGCCCCGAGGCCCTGGCCGACTGCGACTGGGTCGTGCCCGACGACAGCCTGGCGCACATCGGCATGGCGCAATGGCTGCACCGACAGCGTTACGACGAACGCGCGGTGCTGCGCGCCAACAGCCTGCTGGCCTTGCGCGACGCGGCCGCGAACGGCATCGGCCTGGCGGTCTTGCCTTGTTTCCTGGGCGATGCCGACCGCCGCCTGGCGAGGGTGGGCGAGCCGCTGGAGGGCTTGGCCGCGGACCTGTGGCTGCTGAGCCACCCGGACCTGCGCCGCACCGAGCGCATCCGGGTCTTCAGCGAGGCCATGCGCGAAGGATTGGCTCGTTTGCAGCCGGTGTTGGATGGGCGAGGGGCTTCGGCCTAGGCGCGTCGGCGGACGGGATCGGGCGCTTGCACCCGCATCCGTGAAGCCGGTCCGCTCGGATCGTCCGCTACAAAAAGTCCACAGTTACTTTTGAAACCTGTGACTGAACGCACATCACATTAGGAAAAATCCTACACGCTTAGGGGTGTTCCGACGACGGTTTACTGTTCACGCAAGACGCATCTTTTGATTGCTCCGACGGCATCCGGATACAGATTCGCCCTGAGGCGAACTTCCCCCCCACCGCGCCGGCTGAACTTTTACAAGGATGAATCATGTTTCGCGTCGAACTGAAGCAGCGTGATGGCAGCGACGACAGTGCGCTGGCGGTAGCGATTGCAGAGATCGCGCAGGAATACCGCAGCGCCGAAGCGGCGTTGCGCGCAGTACTGCCGCAGGCCAGGAGATACGCCGCGCACGCCCCGAAGGGGTTGTGGCTGCGTATCTACGATGCCGATTCGCAGCCCGTGTTTGGCACGTTGGTTCCCTAGGGCCGACGTGCGGTTTGCGCCGCCCGGCTGACAGGAGTCTGGCCGGGCGGCGCGGGCCTCCTAGCGTCCGCAACGCGGGCGCCGGCAGAGCTTCGGCCGGATTCGCTCGCCGCTCCTACAGGGGCTCCGGTGAGATTCGTCGCCGCTCTTGGGTAGGAGCGGCGCAAGCCGCGACCGCGTCCCGTCCGGTTGCGTCGTAGTTGCGGTTTCGCGGTCGCAGCTTGCGCAGCTCCTACAGAAGCCCAGCGGGATTCGTCAGGGCTCCAGTTGGATTCGTCGCCGCTCTTGGGTAGGAGCGGCGCAAGCCGCGACCGCGTCCTGTCCGGTTGCGTCGCCGCTGCGGCTTCGCGGTCGCAGCTTGCGCAGCTCCTACACAAGCCCAGCAGGATTCGTCAGGGCTCCAGTTGGATTCGTCGCCGCTCTTGGGTAGGAGCGGCGCAAGCCGCGACCGCGTCCCGTCCGGTTGCGTCGTAGTTGCGGCTTCGCGGTCGCAGCTTGCGCAGCTCCTACACAAGCCCAGCAGGATTCGTCAGGGCTCCAGTTGGATTCGTCGCCGCTCTTGGGTAGGAGCGGCGCAAGCCGCGACCGCGTCCTGTCCGGTTGCGTCGCCGCTGCGGCACCGCGGTCGCAGCTTGCGCAGCTCCTACACAAGCCCAGCAGGATTCGTCAGGGCTCCAGTTGGATTCTTCGCCGCTCTTGGGTAGGAGCGGCGCAAGCCGCGACCGCGTCCCGTCCGGTTGCGTCGTAGTTGCGGTTTCGCGGTCGCAGCTTGCGCAGCTCCTACAGAAGCCCAGCAGGATTCGTCAGGGCTCCAGTTGGATTCGCCGCCGCTCTTGGGTAGGAGCGGCGCAAGCCGCGACCGCGTCCTGTCCGGTTGCGTCGCCGCTGCGGCTTCGCGGTCGCAGCTTGCGCAGCTCCTACAGAAGCCCCGCAGGATTCGTCAGGGCTCCAGTTGGATTCGCCGCCGCTCTTGGGTAGGAGCGGCGCGAGCCGCGACCGCGTCCTGTCGGTTGCGTTGTCGCTGTGGATTCGCGGTCTTAGCTTGTGACCAAAGGGTTCCCCGTGGGTCGCAGCTCCTACAGAGTGCTCCGACAGGATCCGCGCGCCGTCTGGGTGCAACGGCCAGGTTTGGCTTCCGCTTTCCCTACGGCATATCGATCCAACCTCGCGCCGTCGCGGCAACGAGGTCGGCGGGGGTGTCGAGGTCGTGTTCCAGCTCCGGGGCGTGCAGCCGCCAGACCGTCTCGGCGGGCAGGCGCTTGAGCGCCGCGCCGAAGCCGCGGTCGCCGCGCAACTGTTCGGCCTTGCGCCAGACCGCGGCGGCGATCACCGCCGGGATGCCGAGCGCATCGCCATGCGCGGTCGCGGCGCAACCGGAGGTGGCTCGCGCGGCGCCATCGAGCAAGGCCTGCAGGTGCGCGGCACCCAGCGCCGGTTGATCGCAGCCGAGCACCAGCACCGGCGCTTCGATACCGAAATCGCTCAGCGCGCGCGCGGCGGCGCGCAGGCTGCTGGCGAGGCCTCCCTCCCAGGCGTCGTTGTCGATGCACTCGACCGCCAGGTCGGCGACCGAGGCGGCCATCGCGCCGCTATGCGCGCCGAGTACGACCAGGATGCGTTCTGCGCCGGTCAAGCTCGCCAAGCGCGCGGCGCGGTGCAGCAAGGTCTCGCCGTTGCGACGCAAGCATTGTTTGGGCTGTCCGAGACGGCGGCTCGCACCGGCGGCCAACACTACGGCGACATGCGTCATCGCTCAGGGTTCGCCGTGGCGATGGGTCTGCAATTGCGCGGCGATGCTCAGCGCGATCGCTTCCGGACCCTCGCCTCCAAGCTTGAGCCCGATCGGCGAATGCAGGCGCGGCGTCAGCGAGGCCTGGGCCGAGGCCGGCAGCACCCGGAACAGGTCTTCGCGCCGCCGCATCGGGCCGAGCAGGCCGACGAAACCGATCTGCTGGCCGTTGGCGCTTTCGGCCAGATGTTCGAGCGCCTCGCGGTCGAGATCGAAGTGGTGGTGCATCACCAGCGCGGCGTCGTGCGGCCGCGCGGTCGCCAAGGCCTGCGCCGGGCTGCGCTCGATCGCGTGGTCGGCGAGCGCGCCGGCCGCGCTCCATCGCGAACGCCGTTCGACCAGGGTGGTCATCCAGCCCAAGGTGCGCAGCAGCGGCAACAGGGTCGGGGTTTCCGGGCCGGCGCCGAACACCAGCACCGACGGCGGCGCCGGGATTTCGAGGTTCCATTGGGCGACTGCGGCCGACGACCACGGCGGCGTGTTGACCGCGAGGGTCCAGCGCATGCGTTCGTCGCCGACCGAGGCGGCAAGGGCGCCGTGATTGCGCAGGTCGAGGTGCAGGTCGCCATGGCCGCGCCGCCATTCGTCGATCAAGGCCGGCCATTCGCGCAGTGCCGACAGCGGCAGCAGCGCCAGGCGCAGGCGGCCGCGGCAACCGACCGCGGAACCGGCGAACAGGTCTTCGTCGCTGCGGGTGTCGATGTCCATCCACTCGATGCCCTGCGATTGCGCGGCGTCCTGTGCGCGCAGTTCGATGTCCGGCTCGATGCAGCCGCCGCTGAGCCAGCCGACCTGGCCGTCGCGTGCGCCGAACAAGGCCATCGCCCCGGGCCGGACATAAGTCGAGCCTTCGGTTTCGAGGACGATCGCCAATGCGGCCGGATCGCCGCGCGCGGCCGCGGCGGCGCTGGCCTCGAGCACCGCGCGCGGACCGCCGGGCGCGCTGCGCTTCGGAAACGAGGGGTCCGGCGAGTCGGCCATGCGTACGCCCAGGGGCGGAGAAGCTTCGAGTCTAGAGCGTTCGCGGCATCGGCGGCGTTGCGGTGCATCACGCCGACCGCAGGCGGCAGTTTTGGGCAAGCCGCGATCGAGGCCCTCGCGCGAAAATCCAGGGACGTGTCGCAACGCTCGCGAAGGAGGCCGCGACCTGCATCGCACAACCGCCACCAAGGCTCGGAGAATCCGGCAAGCGCCCTGTTTCGGCGCTTCATCTTGGTATCGAAGGCGATCTGGCGGAGGCCAATTTTGAGGAGTAGGCTCGGACGACCCCAGCCGCCGCGAGGGAACCATGAAGCTTCTTGTCAACGGCACCGAACACGAGGTTGCCGCGCCACCGGACATGCCCCTGCTGTGGGTCCTGCGCGACCTGATGCACCTGACCGGCACCAAGTTCGGTTGCGGCATCGCCCAGTGCGGTGCCTGCACGGTCCATGTCGACGGTGCGCCGCGACGCGCCTGCGTGACCCCGGTCGCCAGCGTCGAAGGCAAACAGATCACCACCATCGAAGGCCTGTCGCAGGACGGCAGTCATCCGGTGCAACGCGCCTGGGCCGAGATCGACGTGGTCCAGTGCGGTTACTGCCAGTCCGGCCAGATCATGTCGGCGGCCGCCTTGCTGACCCAGATCCCCAAGCCGACCGACACCGACATCGACCAGGCGCTGTCCGGAAACATCTGCCGTTGCGGCACCTATCCGCGCATCCGCGCGGCGGTGAAGCGCGCGGCCGAAATCGGCAAGGCCTGATCGCGTCATCCCCACGACGTCATGCTCGCAGCGCCGGCACCTCGGGCGCTTTAGGAGGTCGATGTGAATACCGTACCGGCGCCGTCGCGGCGCCAGTTCCTCAAGACCAGCGCCTTGATCGGCGGCGGCCTGGTGGTCGGCTTCGTGGTGCCAGGCGCCAAGCGTTTCGCCCACGCCGATCCGGCCGCGGCCACGGCGGTGTCGAGCGGCTTCGTGCCCAACGCCTTCCTGCGCGTGGGCGACGACGACACCGTGACCGTGCTGATCTCGCATTCGGAGATGGGCCAGGGGGTGTGGACCGGTCTGGCGATGTTGATCGCCGAAGAACTCGATGCCGACTGGTCGAAGATCAAGGTCGAACACGCGCCGGCCGCGCCGGCGTACGCGCACACCGCGTTCGGCATGCAGATGACCGGCGGTTCCACCAGCACCTGGTCGGAGTTCGACCGCTATCGCCAGGCCGGCGCGACCGCGCGCGCTTTGTTGGTGGCGGCCGCGGCGCAACGCTTCGGCGTGCCGGTCGACCAGGTCCGCACTGAAAACGGCGCGGCCATCGCCGGCGACAAGCGCGCGCGTTACGGCGAGCTCGCCGCCGACGCGGCCAAGCTGCCGGCGCCGACCGCGCCGCAGACGCTCAAGGACGCCAAGGACTGGAAGATCATCGGTAAGCCGACCAAGCGCCTGGACTCGCCGGAGAAAATCACCGGCAAGGCGAAGTTCGGCATGGACGTGCAGTTCGACGGCCTGCTGACCGCGGTGGTCGCGCGCGCGCCGGTGTTCGGCGGCACGGTCAAATCCTTCGATGCCGCACCGGCCAAGGCCGTGCCCGGCGTACGCGACGTGCTGCAGGTGCCGAGCGGCGTGGCGGTGATCGCCGATCACTACTGGGCGGCGAAACAGGGGCGCGACGCGCTGGTCATCGATTGGGACCTCGGCCCGAACGCCGGCCTGGATACAACGAAGCTACGCGAAGACTTCCGCAAGCTGGCCGCCACCGACGGCGCGGTCGCGGCTCAGGCCGGCGACGTCAAGGGCGGTTTGGCGAAAGCCGCCAAGACCATCGAGGCCGAGTACAACGTGCCCTATCTGGCGCACGCGCCGATGGAACCGCTGAACTGCACGGTCAAGATCGAGGCCGACAGTTGCGAGATCTGGACCGGCACCCAATTCCAGACCGTCGACCAGCAGGTCGCGGCCAAGATCACCGGCCTCAAGCCCGATCAGGTGCAGATCCACACCATGTTCCTCGGCGGCGGTTTCGGCCGCCGCGCCACCCCGACCGCGGACTTCGTCACCGAAGCGGTGCATGTCGCCAAGGCCGCCGGCAAACCGGTCAAGACCGTGTGGTCGCGCGAGGACGACGTACGCGGCGGCTATTACCGGCCGATGTACCTGCAGCACGCGCGCATCGGCATCGATGCGCAGGGCATCCCGGTGGCGTGGCAGCACGTGCTGGTCGGGCAGTCGATCATCGCCGGCACGCCGTTCGCCGGGGCGATGATCAAGAACGGCATCGACGCGACCTCGGTCGAGGGCGTCGCCGATTCGCCGTATCTCAAGGAGATCGCCGACTACCGCGTCGACCTGCATTCGCCGAGCACCGGCATCCCGGTGCTGTGGTGGCGCTCGGTCGGGCACAGTTACAACGCCTTCGTCATGGAAAGCCTGATCGACGAACTGGCCCACGCCGCCGGCAAGGACCCGGTCGAATACCGCCGCACCTTGCTCAAGCAACATCCGCGCCATTTGGCGGCGTTGGACCTGGTCGCCGACAAGGCCGGCTGGGGCACGGCCTTGCCGGCGGGGCGCGCGCGCGGCGTGGCGGTGCACGAATCCTTCGGCAGCTACATCGCCCAGGTCGCCGAAGTCTCGGTCGAGCCCAAACCGGGCGGAGGCCACGGCATCCGCGTGCACCGTTTCGTCTGCGCGATCGACTGCGGCCTGGCGGTTAATCCCGACGGCGTGCGCGCGCAGATGGAATCGGGCATCAACTTCGGCCTCGGCGCGGCGCTGTACAGCCAACTGACTTTCAAGGACGGAAGAGTGCAGGAGTCGAACTATCACGACTACCGCGTGCTGCGCCTGGACGAGGCGCCGCAGATCGAAGTGCACATCGTGCCGAGCACCGAGAAGATGGGCGGCGCCGGCGAGCCCGGCACCGCGCCGGTCGCGGCGGCGGTGGCCAATGCGGTGTTCGCACTCAATCAACAGCGGCTGCGCGAACTGCCGCTGCAGCTGCCGGCCTGAGGAGACGACGATGCGCGCATTGATCATCGCCATGGCGGCCCTCGCCGCCACCGCTTGCGGTCCGAAGGTCACCCCGGAGCAACGCGAGCAGGGCATCGCCGCGTTCGCGACCGTGCAGCAGGTGTTCCAGCATCCGCGCTGCCAGAACTGCCACATCCCCGGCGACCAGCCGCTGCAATTCGATGCCGGCCTGCCGCATGCGATGGGCGTGGTGCGCGGCCCCGAAGGCAAGGGCGCGGCCGGCCTGCCGTGTTCGACCTGCCACGGTGAAGCCAACCTGCCGGCGAGCTACGGCCCGAACGCGCCGCCGGGCGCGCCGCATTGGCAGCTGCCGCCGCCGGACCACAAGATGGCCTGGATCGGGCTGCCGTCACCGAAGCTGTGCGAGATGATCAAGGACAAGAAGAGCAATGGCGGCCGCGACTTCGCCGCGCTGATCAAGCACGTCAGCGAAGACAAACTGGTCCTGTGGGGCTGGGCGCCGGGCGGCGAACGCAAGCCGGTGTCGGTGCCGCACCCGGAGTTCGTCGCCAAGTTCAAGACCTGGGCCGACGCGGGCGGGCCGTGCCCGGCGTCGTAGCGCGGCGTACGAATCATCGTGTCGATGCGGTTGATCCTAAGAGTAGGAGCGGCGCAAGCCGCGACCGCGAAACCGCGCTCGCATCGCAACCGGGAGGTCGCGGTCGCGGCTCGCGCCGCTCCTACCCTTGAAGCAGATCGTCAGTGGCTTGGGTTGTCGCAAGCCGCGCTCTCGATCTGCAGGGTGCAGTGCTCGATGCCGTAGCGTTCGTCGAGTTGCCGCACCAATTCGCCGCGCAGGGCATCGGCATCGACACCTGCATCGACCACGAGGTGCGCGCTCATCGCCGGGGTGCTCGATCCCAACGACCACACGTGCAGGTCGTGCACCTCGCCGACGCCGGGCGCCGCCATCAGCATCGTGCGCACCGCGGTGAGGTCGATGCCGCCGGGCACGCCTTCCATGAGCACGTTGCCGGCCTCGCGCAACAAGGTCCAGGTGCGCGGCAATACCCACAGGCCGATCAATACGGCCAGGATCGGGTCGACCACGGTCCAGCCGGTGAAACGGATCACGATGGCGCCGGCGATCACCGCGACCGAGCCGAGCATGTCGCTCCACACTTCGAGGTAGGCGCCTTTCATGTTGAGGCTTTCGCCGCTGCCGGCCTTGAGCAGGCGCATCGCCACCAAGTTGACGACCAGGCCGAGCGCGGCGATCGCCAGCATGCCGGCGGTCGCGATCTGCGGCGGTTCGCTGAAGCGGCCGGCCGCTTCCCACAGGATGTAGGCCGCGACCGCGAACAGCATCAGCCCGTTCGCCATCGCCCCCATCGCTTCCATGCGCGCGTAGCCGTAGCTGCGTTTCGCATCCGCCGGCTTGCGGCTCAGCCGCACCGCGGTCAGCGCGATCATCAGCGCCAGGGTGTCGGTGCCCATGTGCGCGGCGTCCGACAACAGCGCCAGGCTGTTGGTCAGGAAGGCGCCGACGACTTCGGCGATGAGGAAACCGCCGGTCAAGCCGAGCGCCCACCACAGCGGACGTTCGTGACGGATCGCGGTGCTGCCGTGGTCGTGTCCGCTGCCCATATCGATGCTCCTGTTTGCGTCGTAAGCGGATCGCCCGCGGGCGATGCCCAGGATCGGGACGGGCCGCGCGAACGCGACCCGCCATTTCGCCGTATCAGTGTGCGGGCGAGGGCTCGGCCGTCGCCAGCGCCGGCGGATCGAACTTGCGCTCGCCGGCGTCGTTGCGATGCAACCAGCGGTACAGCACCGGCAGCACCAGCAGGGTCAGCAGGGTCGAGGAGACGATGCCGCCGATCACCACCGTCGCCAGCGGCCGCTGCACTTCCGAGCCGGCCCCGACGTTGAAGGCCATCGGGATGAAGCCCAACGAAGCCACCAGCGCGGTCATCAGCACCGGCCGCAGCCGGCCCAGGGCGCCGTCGACGATGGCGTTGTCGAGCGGGTCGCCCTGTTCGCGCAGCTTGCGGATGAAGGCGATCATCACCAGGCCGTTGAGCACCGCCACGCCGGACAGGGCGATGAAGCCCACCCCGGCCGAGATCGACAGCGGTATGCCGCGCAAGGCCAGGGCGATCACGCCGCCGGTCAGCGCCAGCGGCACGCCGCTGAAGACGATGGCGGCGTCCTTGGCCGAGCCGAAAGCCATGAACAACAGCGTGAAAATCAGCACCAGGGTGACCGGCACCACCACCGCCAGGCGCTGGCTGGCCGAGATCAGTTGCTCGAAGGTGCCGCCGTAACCGATCCAGTAACCCTCCGGCACCTTCACCTGGGCATCGAGCTTCTGCCGCAGCTCGGTGACGAAACCGCCGAGGTCGCGATCGCGCACGTTGGCGGTCACCACGATGCGGCGCTTGCCGTTCTCGCGGTTGATCTGGTTCGGGCCGAGGATCGAATTGAGCTTGGCCACTTCGCGCAACGGCACCGTGCGCGGCGCACCCGAACTCCAGGTGGCGTCGCGGCTGGATTCGTCGCGGTCGCCTTCGCTCCGCGCGGGCAGCGGCACCGGCAGGTCGGCCAGCGCCGCGGTGTCCTGGCGCAGGCGTTCGGGCAGGCGCACGACCAGGTCGAAGCGGCGGTCGCCTTCGAACAGCTGCCCGGCGACTTCGCCGCCGACCGCGGTCGCCACCGTGTCCTGCACCGCGGCCGGGTTGAGCCCGTACACGGCCAGCGAGCGGCGGTCCGGCTCGACGCTGAGCATCGGCAGGCCGGTAACCTGCTCGGCCTTGACGTCGGCCGCGCCGGGCACCTGCTTGGCCACCGTTTCGATCTGCTGGGCGATCTTGAGCAATTGCTGCAGATCGTCGCCGTAGACCTTGATCGCGACGTCGGCGCGCACGCCCGAGATCAACTCGTTCATGCGCATCTGGATCGGCTGAGTGAACTCGAAGTTGTTGCCGGGCAGGGTGCGCGCGACCGCTTCGATGTCCTCCATCAACGCCGCCTTGGTCTTGCCCGGGTCGGGCCAACGCTCGCGCGGCTTGAGCATCAGGAAGGTATCGGCGACCGAGGGCGGCATCGGGTCGTTGGCGACCTCGGCGGTGCCGATCTTGCTGAACACCCGCTCGACCTCCGGCATCGCTAAAAACGCCTGCTCCATCGTCTTCTGCATGGTCACCGACTGGGTCAGGCTGGTGCCGGGAATGCGCATGGCCTGCACCGCGACATCGCCTTCGTCGAGGCTCGGCACGAACTCGCTGCCCATGCGCATCGCCACCGCGCCGCTGAGGATCACCAGCACCGCGGTGCCGGCCAACACCGTCATCCGGCTGCGCAGCGCCCAGGCCAGCACCGGCTCGTAACGGCGGCGCAGCCAGGCCATGGCGCGGTTTTCCTTTTCGGCGACCTTGCCGCCGAGGAAGATCGCCACCGCGGCCGGGACGAAGGTCAGCGACAGCAGCATCGCGCCGGTCAGCGCCAGCACCACGGTGATCGCCATCGGGTGGAACATTTTTCCTTCGATGCCGCTGAGCGCGAAGATCGGCAGATACACCGCGGCGATGATGCCCAGGCCGAACAGGCTCGGACGGATCACCTCGGCGGTGGCCGTAGCGGTGAGGTCGTGACGTTCCTCGTCGCTCATCTCGCGGCCGAGTGCATGCTGGGCTTCGCCGAAGCGGCGCAGGCAGTTCTCGATGATGATCACCGCGCCGTCGACGATCAGGCCGAAGTCGAGCGCGCCCAGGCTCATCAGATTGCCGGACACGCCACCGCGGACCATGCCGGTGATGGTGAACAGCATCGCCAGCGGAATCACCAGCGCGGTGATCAGCGCCGCGCGGAAATTGCCGAGCAGCAGGAACAGCACGACCACCACCAGCAGCGCGCCTTCGACCAGGTTCTTCGACACCGTCGCGATGGTGCGGTCGACCAGCGAGGTGCGGTCGTAGACCGCGTTGGCGCTGACGCCCTTCGGCAGGCTGGCATTGGCTTGTTGCAGCTTCGCTGCGGCTGCTTGCGAGACGTCGCGGCTGTTGGAGCCGACCAGCATGAACACCGTGCCGAGCACGACTTCGTGGCCGTTCTGGGTGGCGGCGCCGCTGCGCAGTTCGGGGCCTTCGCCGACCTTGGCGACGTCGCGCACCCGGATCGGCACGCCGTCGCGGCGGTCCAGGACGATGTCGCCGATCGCCTCGATGCCGACGATCTGCCCGGGCACCCGCACCAGGAACTGCTCGCCGTTGCGTTCGATGTAGCCGGCGCCGACGTTCTGGTTGTTGGCGGCGAGCGCGGCGACCACGTCGCGCTGGGTCAGGTTCAAGGCCACCAGCCGCGCCGGGTCCGGGGTGATGTGGATCTGCCGCGCGTAGCCGCCGATGGTGTTGACCTCGGTGACCCCGGGCGTGTTGCGCAACTGCGGGCGGATCACCCAGTCCTGCAGGGTACGCAAGTCGGTGGCGTTGTACGGCGTGCCGTCGGCCTTGCGCGCCTTCGGCTCGGCGTCGACGGTGTACATGAAGATCTCGCCCAGGCCGGTCGCGGTCGGGCCGAGTTCCGGTTCCAGGCCGGCCGGGATCTGCGACTTCACCTGCTGCAGGCGCTCGGCGACTTGTTGCCGGGCGAAGTACAGGTCGGTGCCGTCCTTGAACACCACCGTCACCTGCGACAGGCCGTAGCGCGACAGGGAGCGGGTGTAGTCGAGTTTGGGCAGGCCGGCGAGTGCGGTCTCGATCGGAAAAGTCACGCGCTGTTCGGATTCCAGCGGCGAGTAGCCCGGCGCCTGGGTGTTGATCTGCACCTGCACGTTGGTGATGTCGGGGGTGGCGTCGATCGGCAGTTGCCGGAAGCTCCACACGCCGATCGCGATCAGCGCGCCGGTCAGCGCCAGCATCAGCCAGCGGTGGCCGATGGCGAAACGCAGGATGCGTTCGAGCAGGCCCGAGCGCGCCGGCGCCGGGGCCGGCCCGGTCGTCGTGTCAGTGCTCATGCGAGGCTCCCGATTTTTCGATGTCGGCCTTGATCAGGAAGCTCTGCTCGACCACCACCTGTTCGCCGGCGCGCAGGCCGGACAGCACTTCCATGCGGCGCGCGTCGCGGCGGCCGATGCGGACCGGCCTGGCGATGTACCGCTCGCCCTCGCGCACGAACACCACGTCGCGTTCGTCCATGCGTTGCAGCGCGGTCAGCGGCACCGCCAGCGAGACCGGCTGCTGTTCGACGGTGACGCGTGCGCGCACCGCCGAACCCGGACGCCACAGACCGTCGGCGTTGGCGATCGATGCGCGCGCGACGGTGCTCTGGCTCGCGGTCGCGGTGCCGGGCAGGATGCGGTCGAGGGTGGTTTCCACGCCTTGTTCCTCGCCCATGCGCATCACCGTCACCGGCACGCCAGGACGCAGGTGCGAGGCATCGGCGCCGAACACGTGCAGATCGACCCACAGGGTGGACAGGTCGGCGACCTCGAACAGGGTCGTGCCTTCGACCGCGACTTCGCCGACCGAGGCGTTGCGCGCCAGCACCACGCCGGTGATCGGCGAGGCGATGGCGTAGGTGGTCAGGCTGAGGTTGCTGTCGACCGTGGCCAAGGTCTGGCCGGCCTTGACGCGGTCGCCTACGTTGGCGCGCAGCGAGCGCACCGGGCCGGGATAGCGCGCGGTGATGTTGGCGATGCGGCCTTCCAGCGGCGTGACCAGGCCTTGCACTTCGTGTTCGTCGGCGATGGTGCCCGGGCCGGCGGCGGCGACGACGATGCCGGAACGTTGAGCGATCGCGGCCGGGATCGCGGTGCTTTCGGCTTCCTCTTCGGCCTCGCCTTTCTCGCCATGGCCGGCTTCACCCTCGCCGTGGCGGTGCTCGTCGCTGGCTTCGTCGGCATGCGTGCCCTCGGCTTTGGCCGCGGGGGCTTCGGCGGAGCCGCCGCATGCGCTCAAAGTCAGAGCCAGCAGGCCCGCGGCGATCAACAGTTCGGGCTTCATGGGGTGGCTCCTGCGGGGGCGGACGATGGGGCGAGGAAGGATTCGCCGGTGAGGCGCTGGATCTCGATCAGCGCCAGTTGCGCGTCGAGCGCGGTGTCCAGGCGCTGTTTGCGCACGGCCACGCTGTCGGCCTGCAACAGGGCCAGTTCGAGGTAACTGATGGCGCCGGCGCGGTAGGCGTACTCGGCGGCGTTTTCGGCCCGGCTCATGCGCGGCAGGACCTCGTCCTTGAGGCGCGCGACTTCGAGCGCGCCGACCCGGTAGCGGCCGTGCGCTTCGACCAGGGTCGAGTACAGCAACAAGCCCTTGGCTTCGCGCTCGGTTTCGAGCACGGTCAGTTCGGCCTGGGCACCGCGGATGCCGGGTTCGGCGCGGCTGCGCGCGCCGAGCGGCATCGACACGCTGCCGATCAGCGCGGTGTCGCCGCCGTCCTGCAGGCGGCGCACGCCGATCTGCCAATCGATGTCGGCGCTGGCCTGGCTCTGCGCCAGGCGCACGCGCGCCTCGCCGATCCGGCGTGCGTCGACGAAGCGGGTCAGTTCCGGGCTGCGGTCGAGCAAGGCCGCCAGGGCCGTCGCCTCTTCGATCTTGGGCAGGGCATACGGATCGCCGGCGACGCCGGCAAAACCCGGGTCGCGTTCGCCCCACAGCGCGGCCAGGTGTTGGCGCGCGGCGAGCAGGCTTTGCTCGCTACGTGCGCGATCGAGTTCGGCGCGCGCCAGCGCCGCCTGCGCGGTCAGCAAGCCCGACTCCGGCGAGGCACCGGCGACCAGGCGCTGGCGTGCGGCGGCGACGGTGCGCTTGCGCTGGCCGATGTCGAACTGCGCCAGTTCGATCCGGCGCTGCGCGGCGACGATGCCGAGATAGCGCCGCGCGGTTTCGGCCAGCAGGTCGAGGCGACGGCTTTCGCGGTCGACCGCGAGCGCATCGATGCGGCTTTGGGCGAAAGCGCGGCGCGCATCGAGCTTGCCGCCGCGTTCGAACACCGAGGCCAGGCTGAGGGTGAGCTCGGCGCCCTTGACGCCGCTGACCGCGCCGCTGCCGAAGACGTTGTCGACCGCGGCGCCGGCGACCCAGGCCGGACGCTGCGCGGCGAGATCGCGCTCGGCTTCGAGCACCGAACGCTGGCTGCCGAACAGGCGCAGGTCCGGATGGGCGTCGCCGATGCGCGCGAAGGCGTCGTCGAGGGTGAACACCGAGGCCGCGCGCGCGGTCCCGGCTGGGGTGGAAGCGGACGGGCCGGAAGTCGCAGGGCCGGACGTGGCAGGACCGGAAGCGGCGGCAAGGGAAGGCCGCGCCTGTGCCGAAAAGCACAGAGCGGCCGTCAGGACGGCCAGGGCCGCCGGACGCAAACGCATGGGGAGTTCTCCTGAATCTCGAAAGACGCCGGGCGCGAACGCAGCGCACGGCGACGAAGACCCGCGCAGGCCGACGCGGCGCTGCAGGGGCGCACGCGAGCGACCGGCTCAGGCCGGCATCGGGATCAGGCGGAGATAGGTGGGCGGAACGGGACCGCGGTCGGGGTCGGCACGAACGCGGTCGAAACGGCCGGTACCGGGCCGGCGGCACTGGGTGCGAGCAGGCCGACCTCGAAGCGCGGCAGCAGCGCGGCTTGCAGGGCGCAGCAGTGGCTCAGGTGCCAGCGGGCGTCGCCGCAACCGTCCGGGTCGGCGCTGTCCGGTGCGGCGCTGTCGCCGGCGGATGCGCCGGCGTGCTCGTGCGCCAGCGCCGCGACCGGCCCGGCGAGTTCGCCGATTTCGGTGGCGAAGGTCAGCGTCGGCTTGACCAGCATCACGGCGATCAGCACGCCGAAGACGAGGTAGCGGAACGCGATCGCGATGGCGGAGGGGCCGGGCATGGCGGGCATCTTAGGAGCTGCCGAGCCCGCTATACAATTTCAGGCCTCGCATCGCCGTTCATGTACGGCCGTAGCGCATCGCCACTGAATGCCGGCCGCCGCGGGCCCGCGGCGGCTCTGCTGCGGCGGCCGATTGCGGCGATAATCGCGCCGCGCAACGGACCTGCGGAACCGCGGGCAGGGATACCCAGACAGTTGTCCGGACAGGATCGGCAATGACGGTGCCTCGGCGCCGTCATATCGTTTACCTAGTCTGCGCACGTATTCGGTAGTGGCGGTACAGGGGGTTTGGCAGTGAAGGTTGTTGTGAAGCCGGTGTGTGAGTTCCCCGCCGGTCGTTGGTCGAAAGCCGGTATGCGCGCGATCGCCGGTCTGGCCCTGGGCGTCGCCCTGGGCGGTTGCGGTTCCGAAGCTCCCCACAGCGCCGCCTCCCCGGCGCCGCTTGCCGATGCCGCGCTGGAATTGCCGGCGCCGCTGGACGAACTCGATATTGAAGGTTTGCGCGCGCGCGCCACTCAGGCCCTGCGCGAGCAGCGCATCCACACCCCGGCCGGCGACAGCGCGGTCGACTATTACCTGGCCTTGCGCGACAAGGAGCCGGGCCAGATCGACGTGATCGGCGCGCTCGACGAGTTGCAGCCCTATGTGGTGATCGCCGGCGAGCAGGCTTTGCTCGACGACGATCTGGCCGAATCGCACCGTTTGCTGGACTTGCTGGCGCGCATGGACCCGCAAGCGCCGGCCTTGCCGCGCATGCGCGAAAGCCTGCGCGTGGCCGAGGCGAGCCGCGAGCGCAAGACCCGCGAGGAAACCGAACGCCTGATGGCCGAGCGCACCGACGCGGCGACCGTGCTGTCGGCGCGTCGCGAGGCGGCGCGTACCGCCAATGCGGCGTTGGCGAACGCGGCGATGAAGGCCGATGCGGCCGCCAGCGCGCTCGCCGCCGATGCCGCCGCCGCGAAAACCGGCAGCGCGTCGGCGGCGCAACCGGTGGCGGCCTCGGCCGCGACCCCGGCCGCTGCGTTGCCGGCAATGACCTCGGCGAACGCCGCCTCGCCGGCGATGCCGCGCCTGCTCGCCGATGCCAGCCCGCGTTATCCCTTGCCGGCCTTGAACCGCAAGATCGAGGGCAGCGTCGAGGTCAGCTTCACGATCCTGCCCGACGGGCGCGTCGGCGCGCCCAGGCTGGTGTCCTCGGAACCGGCCGGGGTGTTCGACGCCGCCGCGCTGGCGGCGGTGGCGCGCCTGCGTTTCGAAGCCAGCGGCCAGTCGCATACGGCCCGTCGCACCCTCAATTTCCGCCTGCCCTCGCGCTGAGGCGCGCGGGGCGGGGCGGTCGGTCCTTGCCACGGTCCACTGCGATGGCCGATTGCGACGGCGGACACGTCCGCCGGGGCGGGAGCTTGGCGGTCCGCGCGCTGTGCCGCCACAATGCGGCGATGGAGACTTCCGCACCCCCCGCCTTACTCGAAACCGTCGAACGCGAGACCGGCCCGGCGCCGAGCTGGAGCGTGCTGTGGCTGCACGGCCTTGGCGCCGACGGCCACGACTTCGCCCCGATCGTGCCCGAACTGCTGCGCCGCGATTGGCCGGCCCTGCGCTTCGTGTTCCCGCACGCGCCGGTGCGCGCGGTCACGATCAACAACGGCGCGCGCATGCGCGCCTGGTACGACATCCGCGACATCAGCGATCTGGCCCAGCGCGCCGACGAAGCCGGCGTCGACGAGTCGGTGCAGCAGGTCGATGCGCTGATCGAGCGCGAGATCGAACGCGGCGTGCCGGCCTCACGCATCCTGCTGGCCGGTTTTTCCCAGGGCGGCGCGATCACCCTGGCCACCGCATTGCGGCGCAAGCAGGCGCTCGGCGGGCTGATCGCCCTATCGAGCTATCTGCCGATGCCCGAGCGCCTGGTCGCCGAGGCGACTTCGGTCGCGCCGAGCCAGCCGGCCTTCATGGCCCACGGCCAACACGACCCGATGGTGCCCTATGCCGGCGGCGAACGCGCCGCGGCGCGGCTGCGCGGCCTGGGCTTCCAGGTCGACTGGCACGCCTATCCGATGGCGCACCAGGTCTGCGCCGAGGAGATCGACGCGCTCGGCGACTGGATGTCGCAACGGTTCGCCGCCACGGCATGAGCCGGCCCTGACCATGCTCGAGTCCGCCGGCGAACACGAACCGTGGCTGCCGGACTTGTGCCGTCTGCCGCGGCTGGTGGTCATGCTGAGCATGGCCGAGCTGATCGTGATCGTGCTGGCGTTGGCCCCGGACGGCACCCGCTGGGACCTCAGCCGCTTTGTGTCCTCGAGCGCCTTCGCGCTGTGGCTGGCGCTGGCGATCTCGGTGCTGCTGTGCGTGTCGCGGCGCCAGCTGTCGCGTTTGCCGCCCGGCGTGGGCGGTTTCATCGCCACCGCGACGGCGGCGGCGATCGCCGCGGCGGTCGCGGCGATCACCCACATCATCGACAGCGTCACCGGCATCGGTCTGGTGCCGCCGGGGATCTCGTTCCAGCGCTTCGTCGGCGGCACCGCCGCGGTGGCGATCCTCGCCGTCGGCGTGGTCCTGCGCTACCTCTACGTCAACGACAGCTGGAAGGCCCAGGTCCGCGCCAACGCCCGCGCCGAGGTCGATGCGCTGCAGGCGCGGATCAAGCCGCACTTCCTCTTCAACAGCATGAACACCATCGCCGGCCTGGTGCGCAGCGACCCGGTGGTCGCCGAGCGCGCGGTGCTGGACCTGTCGGATCTGTTCCGGGCCGCGCTGGGCGCGTCCAAGTCCGATTCCAGCCTGGCCGAGGAGGTCGAGCTGGCCGAGCGCTACCTGGCGATCGAGCTGCTGCGCCTGGGCGAGCGCCTGCGGGTGGTCTGGCGCAAGCGCGAGCCGCTGCCGTGGCGGATGCCGCTGCCGCGCCTGGTCCTGCAGCCCCTGGTCGAGAACGCCGTGCTGCACGGCATCTCGCGGCTGCCGGGCGGCGGCGAGATCGAAATCGAGCTGACCGAGCTCAGCGACGAGCTGCTGCTGCGCATCCGCAACCCGGCCCCGCCCCCGGCCGACGGCCGCAGCGGGGCCCGCCATGCCCACAGCAGCATCGGCCAGCGCCTGCGTTATGCCTATGGGCCGACGGTGCGGATGACCGCGGGCTGGAACGAAGGCTACTATCTGTGCGAACTGCACGTGCCGACCGGGGTGGAGGCGCATAGCCGATGAAAGCGACGAGGCCGGCCATGAGAGTGGTGATCGCGGATGACGAACCGTTGGCGCGCGAGCGCTTGCGCAGCCTGTTGGCCGAGCGCGACGACGTCGAGGTCGTCGCCGAAGCGGCCGACGGCCAGCACGCCTTGCACGCCTGTGCCGAGCACCGGCCGGATCTGGTCCTGCTCGACATCGCCATGCCCGGCATCGACGGGCTCGAAGCGGCGCGCCATCTGGCCGCGTTCGAGCCGCGCCCGGCGGTGGTGTTCTGCACCGCCTACGACGCCCACGCCCTGTCGGCGTTCGAGGCCGAGGCGATCGACTACCTGGTCAAGCCGGTACGGGCCGAACGCCTCGACGCCGCGCTCGAGCGGGTGCGCACCTTCGCCGCCGGGCGCGAGCGCCATGTCGGCGGCACCGAAACCGCGCCCGGGCAAAGCCGCAGCCACCTGTGCGCGCGTCTGCGCGGGAGCCTGCGCCTGATCCCGATCGAGGACGTGCACTACCTGCACGCCGAAGAGAAGTACGTAATCGTCCATCACGCGCGCGGCGAAGACCTGATCGAGGAATCGCTGAAGTCGCTGGAAGACGAATTCGGCGAACGCTTCGTGCGCATTCACCGCAACTGCCTGGTCGCGCGCCACGAGATCGTCGAACTCAAGCGCGACTCCGAAGGCCATGTGCAGGCGGTGCTGCGTCACGGCAAACAGCCCCTGGAAGTCAGCCGCCGCTGCGTGGCGGCCCTGCGCGAGACCCTCAAGCATTTGTGATGCTTTTGTCGGGAATCGGGAATCGGGAATCGGGAATCGGGAGTCGAATCGTCTGGAGCTAGTCGAACCCGGGGTAGGAGCGGCGCAAGCCGCGACCGCGCTGCCTCAGTCTCGCGCCGCATCCGGCCGTAACCACCCCCTGTAGGAGCGGCGTAAGCCGCGACCGGGTTGCTTATCGTGGCGGCGTGTCTTGCCGCAGGGCGGTGAAGCAATATCAAGATCTGAAGCTTCCGTCCGCTAAAGCGGCCGGGTACTTTCTTTTGCTAAGCCCAAAAGTCCGCCAGGATTCCCTTCGGTCAAAGCTAACCAAAGGGAGGGCTCTCCTTGACGAAGCTCCCCTCCGAGGTCGGCGCGTGCGCCGGGATTTTTCGATAGGACATCCTTGTCCTATCGAAAAACGGCGCACGTCGTGTGCGCCGCCTTCCGGGTCTACGGTTGTTCTCGCTAGATCGCGGCTACGCCAAGCTCATCACGGCAACGGCAACGGCAACGGCAACGGCAACGGCAGTCGACGTCGGGGCGCCTTGGGGTGATGGCGGCCTTCCTTCGGCCACGGGCCGCCACTGCGTCCCCCCGGTTCCCCGTCCGTTGCCGATTCCGCAACCGATGCGGCCCCGGTTGCCCGCCCTGGCGGCTTTTGATGCCGACCCCCGCCAGCGGCGATAATGCCGGCATGAAGACCCTGCGCATCGCCACCCGTAAGAGCCCGCTTGCCCTGTGGCAGAGCGAGCACGTCGCCGACCGCCTGCGCGCCGCGCATCCGGGGCTCGAGGTGAGCCTGGTGCCGATGAGCACCCGCGGCGACGAAGTGCTGGACCGCTCGCTGGCCGCGATCGGCGGCAAGGGCCTGTTCCTCAAGGAACTGGAACTGGCGATGCTGCGCGGCGAAGCCGACTGCGCCGTGCACTCGCTCAAGGACGTGCCGATGGAGCTGGAACCGGGCTTCGCCCTGCCGGCGATCCTGGAGCGCGCCGACTACGCCGACGCCTTCGTCAGCAACCACCACGACGGCATCGACAGCCTTCCGCTCGGCGCACGCGTCGGCACCTCGTCGTTGCGCCGGCAGGCGCAGTTGCGCGCGCTGCGTCCGGACCTGCAATTGCTCGACCTGCGCGGCAACGTCAACACCCGACTGGCCCGGCTCGATGCCGGCGACTACGACGCCATCGTCCTGGCCTGCGCCGGTTTGCAGCGGCTCGGCTTCGACGCGCGCATCCGCGCCCGTCTCGAATCGCCGTATTGGTTGCCGGCGCCGGCGCAGGGCGCGATCGCGATCGAATGCCGCGAGGACGATGTCGCCGCGCGCAGCTTCTGCGCCGCGCTCGATCACGCCGCCACCCGCACCTGCGTCGAAGCCGAGCGGGCGATGAATCGCGCCCTGCACGGCAGCTGTCATGTACCGGTCGCCGCTTACGCGCGTCTGGACGGCGAACATCTGCGTCTCGACGGTCAGGTCGGTTCGGCCAGCGACGGCCGAGCCGTGCGCGCTCACGGCGAAGGCCGCGGCGATGCGCCCGATTGTCTCGGCATCGAAGTCGCGCAACGTCTGCTGGAGCAGGGCGCGGGCGAATTCATCGCCGATTCGCTGGTGGACATCGACGCGGATTGATTCGGGCGTGGCTGTCCAACGTCGTTTGCATTCCAGGCTTTCGTTGGTTTGCGTGCCTTTGGTCCAAACCTTGTTCGTATGCGAATGCCTCTGCTTTGGGGTAGGAGCGGCTTCCTACTGGATTTCCTTCGGTCACAAGCCGCGACCGCGTTGTTTCGGTCTTGCGGCGCATCGCCGAAGCGAGATCAAGATCAGGATCAAACGCTAAAAGCTTCCACCACTAAAGCGGCGGGTTACTTTCTTTTGTCATAAGCAACAAAAGAAAGGTAACCAAAGAAAAATGCTTTTCTTTGAATCACAGGCCCGCACGTTCGATGCCTCCGCAGGGATTTTTCATACGGGACATCCATGTCCCGATGAAAAACGGCGCGCATCCCTGCGCGCCGCCCTCCGGGTCTCCTATCGCCTTCGCTAGTTCGAGGCGACGCACAGCTACGACAAAATCTTGACGGCAACGGCAACGGCAACGGCAACGGCAACGGCAACGGCAACGGCAACGGCAACGGCAACGGCAACGGCAACGGCAACTTTGCTATTGCTATTGCTGTGAAGAGCTTGGCGCAGCGACGAGCTTGCGAGAACACCCGGAGACCCAAAGGGCGGCGCACAGGACGTGCGCCGTTTTCCGATAAGACAGGGATGTCTTATCGGAAAATCCCTGCGGACGCATCGAACTCGCAGGGGAGCTTCGTCAAGGAAGGCCTTTTCTTTGGTTAGCTTTCTTTTGGGCCAGCAAAAGAAAGTAACCCGGCCGCGTCAGCGGACGGAAGCTGTTGCTTCTGCTTCTGCTTCTGCTTCTGCTGAGCCGAGCAGCATCAAAACCGCCGGATCAACTCGATCGAACTCTCCGCACTCTCGCTGCCGCCACCGCCATTGGAATCGTGACGAATCGCGAAGTCGGTTTCGAGTTTCCAGTACGGCCACAGATCCACGTCCAGGCGCATCGACTGTTTGACGAAGGTGTCGCCGTGGCCGCTCTCGAACTGCACGCGCTGGCTCCAGCGAGCGCGCTCGCCGAGGCGCTGGCCGATGCTGACTTCGCCGCGGAACACGGTGCCGGGGCGATTGATGCCGTCATCGTGGAGCGGGGCGAGTCGGTAGCCGGCGCCGAAGCTCAGGCCGACCTGGGTCGGGCCGTCGCGCAAGGCCTGCACGCCGTAGCGGGTGCCGATGCGGTAGTCGTTGGAGTACATGGCGCGGCTGGTGCGCGAGGTCGCCGGCGCCCTGACGCCGCCGACGTGGCGTTGCGAGCCGGGCAGCAGCACGGTGCGCAGCGGCGGCAGGTCGAGCGGGTCGATCTCCGGGCCCTTGGCGCGCCCGGAAGTGGCCAGTCGCCATTCCTCGTCGCCGCAGCGGGTCGAAAAACAGTACAGGCGCATCTGCGCCGGATCGCTCGCAATGGCGATCAGCGTCGGGTCGCCGCCGAAGGCGGGGGTCGGCAATGTCACCAGGGGCGCGCCCAGAAGGGCGAGCCCGATCGCACCGAGCATCGTCTTGGCTTGGGGCCGGAAGGAGAACGGGATGATGCCATGAAACCGGTTACAGACACGAGACCGCGGACACGCCGGGATAGCTTCGATTCACCCGTCCACGGCCGCCGCCAAGAACGCGAAAGGCCCGCGCGACGGGGCATTGCGCCTCATCAGGGGCGATTCGATCCAAGGTCGCTCCAGCATCGAATCGCCGGCCTGCAGCGCGCGCCATGCAAGCGCACGGCGTCGGATCGAGCCGAACGATCAAGCCGAACGAACAAGCCGAACGGGTGAACCCGGCTCAGTAATACAGCGTCACCAGATGCCGGGCTTCGGCGAAGAACAGCCAGCGTTCGACCAAGGTACCGAGCAGCAGCGACAAGGTCGCGAGCGGCATCGCGATCGCGGCGACCGTCGGCAGCGCCAGCGCGACCAGGCTCAGCACGACCGGCACCGCCGCGAACATGGCCAGCGCGATCCGGCGCAGCTTGCGCGCGTGTTTGCGTGCCAGCACGTAGCCCATCTCGCGGGTCAGGTAGTTGTCTTCGGTATGCGGGCGCTCGAACACGTCGAGTTCGCGTTGCGGCAGGCCGACCGCGTCGCCGCGGGTGACGGTGAGCGGGGTGCGGTCGATGTCGCGCCAATACCCGAGCTTGATCGCGGCGGTAACGAACGCGAGTGGAATCAGCGCGAAGGTCGCGAGGCGAGCGAGGCCGGAAGCGCCCGGCAAGGCCGCCAGCAGGGCGGCGCCGGCGAGCAGGGCGAAGGCGAGATAAGCCGGCACCACCAGCCGATGGCGCCAGGCCGGAATAGGCTTCAGCGAGGCGTAGATCATCGCCGTGCAGACCACGGTGAGCACCGCGCCGACGAGCAAGGCGATCGCGGCGATTACGGGCCAGACCGCGCCGACTGCGGCGTGTGCGCTCGGCGCGAACGCCCACGCCGACAAGGCCAGCGCCGGCACGTAGGTCGCCACCGCCATCACGCCTTCGCGCGACAGCCACGAGCTGCGCCATTGCGAAAACGCGCGCCAGGCACGCATCGGCTTGCCCAGGTGCAGGGTCGAGCTGAGCAGACCGACGCTGACCAGGGTCAGCGCCAGCGCCAAGGCCACGGCCACGGTACGCGGCGGCATCGCGCCCGCCTCGGCGCCGCTGCCCAGTTGCATCAGCACGACGGCGCTGAGCCAGGCCATCAGGCCGTAGCCCGCGCCCGACAAAGTGGTGAAGAAGATGACGGAGAACGCGGGATGCATCAGGTCCGGCTCCGGAACGGCAGGGCGGGGCTCATCGCGACAGCACCCGATCCAGCCAGCGCAGCGCCGACGGCAGTTGCTGGGTGTCCAATGCTTCCTTCCGCGGCGTGGCGTCGTCGGCCGGCCCGGCCCGGCGCGGACGCGGCGGCAGGTACTTGTTGGTCGGCTGATAGCCCAGCTGCGCCATCAGATCGACGCCGCCGCGTTCGGCGACGAGCTTGGAGACCTTGGACTCGGGGTCGCCGAGGTCGCCGAAATGACGCGCCCGGGTCGGGCAGGCCTGCACGCAGGCCGGCTGGCGTTCGGACTCGTCGAGGTTCTCGTTGTAGATGCGGTCGATGCACAGGGTGCATTTCTTCATCACCCCTTCGACCGGGCTGTATTCGCGCGCGCCGTAGGGGCAGGCCCAGGAACACAGCTTGCAGCCGATGCACTTGTCCTCGTCGACCAGCACGATGCCGTCTTCGGCGCGCTTGTAACTGGCGCCGGTCGGGCACACGGTCACGCAGGCCGGCTGTTCGCAGTGCAGGCACGAACGCGGGAAGTGCAAGGTCATCGCCGGTTGCGGCGCCGCGACTTCGCCGCAGCCGCGCACCGGGTCGGCCAGCGGCATCGCTTCGGCGCGCGCACTCGCCGGCGCGGTCTCGCTCGCGGCGACCTCGTAGCTGTGCACGCGGTTGAACCAGATGCCGGACGGGTCCTTGCCGTAGGGCTGCTCGTCGGTCAGCGGCGCGGCGAAACCGCCGGCATTCCATTCCTTGCAGCTCACCGCGCAGGCATGGCAGCCGACGCAGGTGTCCAGGTCGATGACCAGGCCGAGCTTCTTTTTCGACGGTAGCGGCAAGTCGGTCATGGTTTTTTCTTTCCGGTAGCGAGCAACCACAGGCCCAGCGCGAACACGGTCAAACCGATCGCCACGCTCGGCATCAACGCGATCAATACCGGCGCGGCCGAGGTCGCGTGCGCGGCGGTGTCCCGGGTCGGGTCCAGTACGCCCAGCCCGAGCAGGATGATCAGGCCGAAGCCGAGCGCGATGCATAGCCAGCCGGCGAACAGGCGTGCGGTCCTCATCGGCGATGCTCCGTGGCGGTTTCGGCGACGCTCGCACAGCGACGCATCGCCGATTCAATCCTGCTCATGGTTGACCCCCGCGCGGCGAGCGCGAAACTCCGCGCCGTAGCGCAAGGGGCCGGGTTCGGCCTCGGCGAACGCGAGCGGAGCGAACTGCGGTTCGGACTCGCCGCGCGCGTTCTGTTCCGCATCGGCCTTGCGGATCGACACGCGCAGGTCGAACCAGGCCGCCTGCCCGGTGACCGGGTCGGCATTGGCGTAGTCGCCCTTCGGGGTGATGTCGGAGATCAGGTGATTCATCAGGAAGCCCTTGCGGCTTTCCGGGGCGTCCTTGTCCAGTCGCCAGGCGCCACGGCGCTTACCGATCGCGTTCCAGGTCCAGACCGTGTCGGCCTGGACGTTGGCGGCGAAGCGCGCCTGCACGGTGATGCGGCCGTGGTGCGATTCCATGATGATCCAGTCGGCATCGGCGATGCCGTGGCGCGCGCCGGTGTCCGGATGCAGATACAGGTAATTGCGCGCGACGATCTGGCGCAGCCAGGCGTTCTGCGAACCCCAGGCGTGGTACATGAACATCGGCCGCTGGGTCACCGCGCTGAGCGGGAATTTCGTGTCGACCTGATCGACCTGGGCGCCTTCGAAGGGTTCGTACCAGATCGGCAGCGGATCGAAATAGGTCGCCACGCGTTCGCGATGCTGCGGCGGCGGTTGCTGCGCGCCGTGGCCTTGCGCGGCGAGGCGGAATTTCTGGATCGTCTCCGAATACAACTGCAGCACGATCGGGTCGGCGTGGCCGATGAAGCCCATCTTCTGCGCCCAGTCCAGATAACCGCGATTGGCCATCTTGTAGTAGCGCGCCGACTCCGGCACATGGCTGCGCCAGAAACCGCCGTTGTCGATGTAGCGCTGCAACTGCTGCGGGTTCGGCGGCCCCTTGGCTTCGAGTTCGCCGTGTTCGCCGCGCCAGCCGGCGAGCAGGCCGACGCCGGGCGCGCGCTCGTGGCGCACGATGTAGTCGGCGTAGTCGCGGTAACGCGGGCTGCCGTCGTCGTGGACCATGCCGGGCAGGCCGAGGCGCGCGCCGAGTTCCAGCAGCACGGATTGGAAGCCGCGCACGTCGCGGCCTTCGCGTTGTTGCGCGGCGTCGACCACGGGATGGCGGATCGCATCGCTGGCCGAGTCGGCATCGGAGATCGGCCGGTCGAGCAGGCTGATCGCGTCGAAGCGTTCCAGATAGGTGGTGTCGGGCAGGACTAGGTCGGCGTAGGCGGTCATCTCCGAGGCATAGGCATCGGCGTAGATGATGCGCGGGATGCGGTACTCGCCGTCTTCGCCGCGATCGGTGAGCCAGCCGATGGTCTCGCCGGTGTTCATCGCCGAGTTCCAGCTCATGTTGGCCATGAACATCATCAGCGTGTCGATCTTGTACGGGTCGCCGGCCCAGGCATTGCGGATCACGGTGTGCATCATCCCGTGCGCCGACAGCGGATAGGCCCAGGAGAAAGCGTGGTCGATGCGGCGCGGCTGACCGTTCGCGTCGACGACCAAGTCCTCGGGGCTGTGGACGAAGCCGAGCGGCGCGGCGTCGAGCGCACCGTTGGGCTGACGCGTCTTGCCGGGCCGGTTCGGCGGCGGGATCGGTTTCGGGAACGGCGGCTGATAGCGGAACGAGCCCGGTGTATCGACCGCGCCGAGCAACAACTGCAACAGGTGCAATGCGCGGCAGGTATGGAAGCCGTTGCTGTGCGCGCTGATGCCGCGCATGGCATGCATGCTGACCGGGCGGCCGGTCATTTCGGTGTGCTGGCGGCCGTAGGCATCGGTCCAGGCGATCGGCAGCGTGATCGCGTGATCGAACGCGGCCTCGGCAAGCTCGCGGGCGATGCGGCGGATGGTCTCGGCCGGAATGCCGCAGCGTTCGCTGACCGCATCGGGTGCGTACTGCGGGTCGAGGTAGCGTTCGGCAACCAGATGGAACACCGGCATCGCGCGGCGGCCGTCGGCCAGGCTGTATTCGCCGACCACGGCCGGCGCGATGTCGATCGCGTCGGCGGGGTGGGCGCGGCCTTCGCTCGCGCCGTCGGGCAGCCCGCGCGCCCAACACAGCGCGCGCCCCTCGCCGTCGCGCGCGAACAGGCCGTCGTCGGCGCCGCTGGGGTTACGGATCACCAGCCAGTGCGCGTTGGTGTAGCGCACCAGATAGTCCAGGTCGATGCGATCGGCCTTGAGCAATTCGTGGATCAGGGCGAACGCGAACAGGCCGTCGGTGCCGGGGCGGATGCCGATCCATTCGTCGGCGATCGCGCCGTAACCGCTGCGCACCGGATTGACCGCGACGATCTTGGCACCGCTGGCCTTGAGTCTGCCGAGCCCGAGCTTGATCGGATTGGAGTCGTGGTCTTCGGCCACGCCCCACAGCATCAGATAACGCGAGTGCTCCCAGTCGGGCTCGCCGAACTCCCAGAACGAACCGCCCAGGGTGTAAAGGCCGCCGGCGGCCATGTTGACCGAGCAGAACCCTCCGTGGGCGGCGTAGTTGACCGTGCCGAACTGCTGCGCCCACCAACCGGTCAGCGCCTGCGACTGGTCGCGGCCGGTGAAGAAGGCCAACTCATCGGGGTTGCGTTCGCGGATCGGCGCGAGCCAGTCGGCGGCGATGCGCAGCGCCTCGTCCCATTCGATCTCGCGGAATTCGCCCTTGCCGCGTTCGCCCACGCGCAGCAGGGGCTTGTCGAGCCGCGCCGGCGAGTAGTGCTGCATGATGCCGGCCGAACCCTTGGCGCACAGCACGCCCTGGTTGACCGGGTGATCGGGGTTGCCCTGGATGTAACGGATCCGGCCGTCGCTGAGCCAGACCTTGATGCCGCAACGGCATGCGCACATGTAACAGGTCGTGGTCTTGACCTCGTCGCCGGGCGAGGGCGACAAGTCGATGGCTGGCTCTTGGGGAGCGTGCTTTCGCATGGCGGCATTGTGCCTACCTGGGCGTGTCGCTGCGAGCTTGCGCGAAATCCGGGCTTGTGCGTCGTAGCGCCATCGCACTGCAACATTGTGCAGGTCTTGTGATCGGGCTTGCGGCCGCGGCTGTCGGCGGGCTCGCGCAGTCGCAACCGTTGCGACCGCACGGGTGTCTAATGTCACTACTGCGCCGGCGCTCCGATCCAGATACTGCTCCCGACATCGGCTCTCGATACCGGCGTCGTCGTAACCTCATTCGGTCGAGGGGCGTCGCTGCCGGTGCTGCCGGCCGGCGATCCGCTCGAAGCGGTCGACGCTTGCTCCTCGCGCGCAACTGCGCGCGGGCGTTCGCGTCGGCGCGACGAGGCTCGGCGAAGCCGGCCACGGCCCGGATGGCCCGCTCCGGCGGCGATCCGGCCTGCCGGGCGCCGCGGTCAGCCCGGTAAACGTGGCGCGGGGGGCGGCGTTGCGGATATTGCGGGCTCGATCACGTACGATCCCCAAGTTCGATGGTGGCGGCCGGACAGCGGCCGGTGCCATGCTAGTTGCGACCCCACCGAATCCACTAGACATCGCCGACATGGAACGTATCGAACGCATCCACGCACTGCACCGGATTCTCACCGCAGCCCGGTATCCGGTCACAGTCCAGCGCCTCCAAGAGGACCTGGAGTGTTCGCGCGCGACCGTCTACCGCGACTTGGCCTACCTGCGCGACTACCTGATGGCGCCGGTGGTCGGCAACGGCGAGGCCGGTTTCCGCTACGACACCAGCGAAGGCGATCGCTTCGAGCTGCCCGGCCTGTGGCTGAGTTCGGAAGAGCTGCACTCGCTGTTGGCCGCGCAGCAGTTGCTGATGCGCAGCGGCGGCGGCGTGCTGTCGAACGCGCTCGCACCCTTGCAGCAGCGCATCGAAAAGCTGCTCGACGAACATGCCGGCGGCCGACGCCTCCCGGTCGAGCGCGTGCGGGTGATTCCGCACCGCACCCGGCGCCTGGACGAGACCGCGTTCCGCGCCGTCGCCACCGCGGTGCTCGATCGCAAGCAGCTGACCTTCGAATACCGGGCGCGCTCGACCGACCAGCGCACCCGCCGCAGCGTTTCGCCGCAGCGCCTCACCCATTACCGCGAAAACTGGTACCTCGACGCCTGGGATCACGAGCGCGATGCCTTGCGCAGTTTCTCGGTCGACCGCATCAGCGCGGCCAAGATCGGCGAAGACACCGCGCGCGATGTCGCCGACGACGAACTCGACCAGCATCTGGCGTCGAGCTACGGCATTTTCTCCGGCGCGCCGAAGGGCTGGGCGACCATCGTCTTCAGCGCCAAGGCCGCGCGCTGGGTCGCCGACGAGCACTGGCATTCGCAGCAGCAGGGCCGTTTCTTGCCCGACGGGCGTTACGAGCTGAAGGTGCCGTACAGCGCCGGGCGCGAGCTGCTGATGGACGTGATGCATTACGGCAGCGACGCCGAGATCGTCGAGCCGGTGGTGCTGCGCGAACAGGCTAAGTCGATGCTGGAACTGGCGCTGAGCAACTACGGACGCTGATGCCCGGCGCCGACGCACCGCATATTTCCCGCGACGAACCGGTCGCCCTGGTGCTCGGCGCGGGCGGTGCCCGCGGTCTGGCGCAGATCGGGGTGATCGAAGCGCTGCAGGCGCGTTCGATGCGCATCGTCGCGGTTGCCGGCTCCTCCAGCGGCGCCCTGGTCGGCGGCTTGTTCGCCGCCGGTAAGCTCGAGGTCTACCGCGACTGGCTGTACGGCATGAGCCGCACCGCGATGCTGCGCCTGCTCGACCCCGGTCTGGGGCAACCGGGTCTGTTCCGCGGCGAGCGTCTGATGCACGCGTTGCGCGAACTGACCGGCGAGCCGCGCATCGAAGATCTGGAAATCGAGTTCACCGCGGTCGCGGTCGACCTGATCCGCCAGCGCGAAGTCTGGCTGCGCGAGGGCGATCTGTGGGACGCGGTACGCGCGTCGATCGCCATCCCGGGCGTATTTCCGCCTTATGAATTGCACGGTCGCGAACTCGTCGACGGCGGCCTGTTGGCGCCGCTGCCGATCGCGGCCACGCGCCTGTCCGATGCGCATCGTTTGATCGCCGTCGACATGCACGGCTGGCCGGAGCGGCCGCCGGGCGCGCTCGCCCAGCAGAACGGCGCCAAGGCGCCGGGCAGCGAGGTCGCGGAGTCGAAGCCTTCGATGCTGATGCGCTGGTTCCGCCGTGGCGCCGACGAGGCCTCCAACGGCGAACAACCGCCGCACGAGCTGGGTTTCAGCGAATTGATGGCGCGTTCGCTCGACATGATGCAGGCCCAGATCGCGCGCGTGCAGCTGGCCCTGGACCCGCCGGAGCTGGTCATCCGGATTCCGCGCGACGCCTGCCAGTTCTACGAATTCTGGCGGGCCAAGGAACTGATCGCGCTGGGCCGCGAAGAAGCCGAGAAGGCACTCGACAAGGCCGGTTACTGAGCTTCGGCTCGGCGCAGTCGCGTTTGGGCAGAGGCGGCGCGAGCCGCGACCGTGATCCACCCGGGCGACCCGGGCGCGGTCGACCTTTTTGCTCTCATGGCGCTGGCGCGCCGCGTGGAGCCGCGGCCCTTCGGCCATGGCCGCGAGCGAATCTCCACGGTCTTTCGCTGCGTGGCCCGGGCCGGTCGCCGACCAACCGCCAGACCCGGCACAGCGCAAAGCCGACGCGCCGCACAGACGACGCGCCGATGAGCGGCGCCGAAGATCGCAGCCTCTGAGACGGGCCGGCGAGATGGTGGGCTCAACGACCCTTACGCCCGCTTTCCGGAGCCTGGACATGACCGTCAGCACGCCTTCCGACCGTTCCGCCGATGCCGCCCATGCGGACCTCGACACCGCCCTGCGTTACGCCCTCGCCATCGGCGGCCTGTTGGTGCTGATGCTGCCGGCCGCGCGCGGCAGCCATGGCGCGATCGGCTGGCTGCCGCTGTGGCTGGTGGCGATGCCGGCCGTGGCCTGGTGGGCGCTGCACCGCTTCCGGCTGCCGGCCTGGCGCAA
>NZ_CP013141.1:4323021-4385521 GCF_001442535.1 Lysobacter antibioticus
CGGCCGAAGCACCGGCTGGCGCAGCTGCGCCGGCCACCACGCCGGCTCCGGCGGCGGCCGCCCCGGCTCCGGCGAGCAAGGGCTGATCGGGCCGCGCGCCCGACGCATCCCCGCATGAATACACGCCGGCTGCGCCTGCTCAGCGCGAACATCCAGGCCGGCTCCAGCACGCGTCGCTACAGCGATTACGCGACGCGCAGCTGGTCGCACGTGCTGCCCGCCGGCAACAAGCGCGGCAGCCTCGACACCATCGCCCAGTTGGCCGGCGAGCACGACATCGTCGGCCTCAACGAAAGCGACCCGGGCAGTCTGCGCTCGGGCTTCACCAACCAGACCCACTACCTCGCCCAGCGCGCCGGCTTCGAGTACTGGAGCCACCAGCCCAACCGCCGCGTCGGCAGCGTCGCCTCCAGCGCGAACGGTCTGTTGAGCAAGCTGGAACCGCGCGAGGTCGTCGACCATCCCCTGCCCGGGCGCATCTCCGGCCGTGGCGTGCTGATCGCCCACTACGGCGACGACGACGACGGCCTGACCGTGGCGGTGGCGCACCTATCGCTTGGCGCCACCTCGCGCGCCTCGCAGTTGGCCTTCATCGCCGAATTGCTGCACGACCACCCGCACGCCGTGCTGATGGGCGACTTCAACTGCTCGGCCGATCGTCCCGAGATGCAGGCCTTGTTCCGCAACACCCGCCTGCAGCCGCCGTCGAGCGCCCTGCCGACCTTCCCGAGCTGGCGTCCGCAGCGCGCGATCGACCACATCCTGCTCGGCGACGGCCTCGGCTTCGCCGGCGCCCGCGCCGTGCCCGCCGCCCTGTCCGATCATCTGGCGCTGTCGCTGGAGCTCGACGTCCCGCATAGCGCGTTGCGCTCCGAGTAGCGTCGCTATTGCGCGAACATAGCCGCGACACTGCCCTCTGTAGGAGCGGCGTGAGCCGCGACCGCGGGACATCAATCTCGCATCGTTTCCGGCTGGAGCCCAGGGTAGGAGCGACGCGAGTCGCGACCGCGCTGCGACGGGTTCGCGGCGGATCGCTCATTCAAGATCAGGATCAAACGCTAAAAGCTTCCGCCACTAAAGCGGCGGGCTACTTTCTTTTGTCATAAGCAACAAAAGAAAGGTAACCAAAGAAAAATGCTTTGTTTTGAATCACAGGCCCGCACGTTCGATGCCGACGCCGGGATTTTTCATACGGGACATCCCTGTCCCGATGAAAAACGGCGCGCGTCCCTGCGCGCCGCCCTCTGGGTCTTCGTTTGCCTTCGCTAGTGCGCGACTACGCACAGCAACGGCAACAACAACCGCAAAAACCTACGGCAACAGCCGTCGCTGCTCTTGGGTAGGAGCGGCGTCCTACTGGATTTCCTTCGGTCACAAGCCGCGACCGCGTAATCGCACGCCACGACGGCTCTTACGTGGCCACAGCGATACGACAATAGAAGCAACGAGGCAGATGCATTCGTGGCCAGATACCGGCGTCGACACAAACTGCAGCGGCGCGGTCGCGGCTTGCGCCGCTCCTACCCCGAGAGCATCGCAACGACAACCGCCGTTGCCGTTGCCGTTGCCGTTGCCGTTGCCGTTGCCGTAAAGATTCTGCCGTTGCCGTGCGTCGTCCCGCACTCGCGAAGGCAATCGAAGACCCGGAGGGCGGCGCGCAGGGATGCGGGCCGTTTTTCATCGGGACAAGGATGTCCCGTATGAAAAATCCCTGCGTCGGCAACGCTCGTGCGGGCTTGTGATTCAAAGAAAAGCATTTTTCTTTGGTTACCTTTCTTTTGTTGCTTATGACAAAAGAAAGTAGCCCGCCGCTTTAGTGGCGGAAGCTTTTGGCGTTTGATCTTGATCTGGATCTCGCTTGAGAGATACGCCGCGAACCCGTTACAGCGCGGTCGCGACTCGCGTCGCTCCTACCCTGGGCTCCAGTCGGACACGATGCGAGATTGACCTCCCGCGGTCGCGGCTTACGCCGCTCCTACAAGAAGCGCGTGGGCTCAAAGCGACAGAACACCTCGCCGACAAAACAAAACGGCCGGTGCATGCACCGGCCGTTCGTGTTTCAGGCTTGTCCTACCCGCGACCGGCGGCGCCGGTCGCGGTGCGTCGATCAGAAGCGCAGATCGGCGCGCAGGTAGAAGAAACGGCCGCCCGGGATGTCGTAGGTCGAGGCGTCGTAACCGTTGAGCGAGCACGACAGGCACACCGGCGGATCCTTGTCGGCGACGTTGTTGACGCCACCGGTGATCTGCAGGCCCTTCAGCCAGTCGATGTGATAACCCACCTGCAAGTCGTGGTAGGTGATCGCATCGAGCTTGTTGTCGCCGGTGACCGGGTTGTCGCAGTACGGCGAATCCAGCGCCGAGGCCTGGCAGATTTCGGTCATGTCGGAGATGTGGCGGATCGTCCACGACGCGGTCCAGGCGTTGCGCTTCCACGACAGGCTCGCGTTCGAGGTCCACTCCGGGATCGCGCTGTCGTTGACTTCCACGCCCGGACGGCGCGGCTGCACCTGGCCGGCCGCACCGACGGCGTCGTACTGGGTCACGAAGGTGTTCTGCCAGCTGACCTTGAACTGGCCGAGCGAGGTTTCCGGCAGGGTCCAGAAGAAGTCCACGTCCCAGCCGGAGGTCTTGATCGAACCCAGGTTGGTCAGCTTGTTCTCGAAGGAGTTGATGCCGCCGACGCTGGAACGGGTGATGCCGCCGCAGTAGGTCGGGTCGAGCGTCTGCACGCACAGGTTGAGCTGGGTCTGGGCGTCGATCGCCTGCACCGCGCCTTCGAGCGAGTGACGGTAGAAGGTCACTTCGAAGTCGAACTTGTCCGACCACGGCACGCCCGCGGCCCAGGCCGGGCTGTAGACGAAGCCGGCGGTGAAGCTGCGCGCGGTTTCCGGCTCGAGGTCCGGGTTGCCGCCGGTCTGCACCGAGATCTGGCTGTTGGCCTGGGTCGCGCCGGCCGGCACGCCGAGGGCGGCGCAGTTGGCGCGGTTGCCGGTCGCCGGCGAGCCGGTGATCGAAATCAGGCAGGGATCGCTGAGCTGCAAGTCGGCGCGGCTGGCCGAGCCGAACAACTCGCCGATCGACGGCGCGCGGAAGCCTTCGGCGTAGGTGGTGCGCAGCAGGAACTCATCGGCGACCTGCCAACGCAGGCCGTACTTCGGGGTGAACTGGCCGCCGAAGGTCGAGTAATCCGAGTAGCGGCCGGCCAGGCTCAGGTCGAGGCTCTTGCCGAAGCTGCCTTCCTTGATCAACGGCAGGTTGAGCTCGACGTAGGCTTCGTTGACATCGTACTCGCCCTGAGTCGGCAGCGACTGGGTGCCGTTGTAGAAACCGGCCACGGTGATCGGATCGGGCGAATAGAAGCCTTCGTACTTGCGGTATTCGTAACCGGCGGCGAACGACAGCGGGCCGGCCCAGGCTTCGAACAGGTCGCCGGACAGGTTGGCGGTGAAGGTCTGCAGCTTCTGCTCGCTGCGGTCGCGCACGATCGGGCTGATCCACTGCAGCATCGCCGGGGTGATCGTGCCGGGGCCGCCGAACAGGTTCAGCGGCACGCAGCCCGGGGTCGCGGCGCACACGGCCGGGTCGCCCACGGCGATGTTGATGTTGCGGATGTTGTAGCTGCCGCGGTTGGTCTGCTCGGCTTCGTTCTTATTGCTGGCGAAGTTGACGTCCCAGAAGTAGGTGCGGTCGCCGACATCGAAGCTGCCTTCCACGCCCGCCGCGATGTACTTGGTGTCGACTTCCTGCTCGAAGATGCGCGGGCCGCCTTCGACCGGACGACGGCCGATCAGCACCAGGTTCGGGTTGGCGCCCTCGGTGGTCAGGTCGAAGCCAAACGGGTTATACGGATTAAGGCGCGAGACCGTGATGTGCTCGGACCAGGGGTTGCCGGTGCCGGCGTCCAGGCCCAGGAACAGCGGTTCCGGCGCGGCCTGGTTGACCGACTCGCGACGGTTGTACAGCGCCTTGACGTAGGCCTGCACGTTGTCGTTGAAGTGGTAGCGGAACTGGCCGAACACGCCGGTGCGCTTGGACGGCGTCAGCAGCATGTTCTGTTCGGCGAAGTTGTAGCGGTTGGCGCCGGTGAAACCGATGAAGTCCTGCGGGTAGCGCACGCCGTTCGGGAAGCTGCTGCCGTTGGGCGTGGTGATGTTGCAGAACGGGATCGACGGGGTGCTCGGATCGTCGTCGGTGTCGGTCAGCGGGCAGGCGGTGCTGGCGGTCGCCGGGGTGATGATGAAGCGGCCGTTCGGCGTCGCCGAGCTGCCGGTTTCCACGCCCAGGCCCGGCACCGGCACGCGCGAGAGTTCGCGGTCGCGCGAGAACACCGGGTCCTGATCGACGTAGCTCAAGCCCAGGAACAGGTTGGCGCGGTCGGTGTTGTAGCCCCAGGCCGCGTCGAAGCCCTTGAGCTCGCCGTCGCCTTCGCCGTACTGGCCGTAGTTGAGGGTGATCTGGCCGCCGTCGAAGTTGCGCCGGGTGATGATGTTGACCACACCGGCGATCGCGTCGGAGCCGTACAGCGAGGACGCGCCGTCCTCGAGCACTTCGATGCGCTCGACGATGGCCAGCGGAATGGTGTTGAGGTCGGTCGCCGCGCCCACGCCGGAAGCCGAGGACTCGTTGACCCAGCGCATGCCGTCGACCAGGACGAGGACGCGCTTGGGACCGAGGTGGCGCAGGTCGACCTGGGCCGAACCGGCGCCGACGCCGTCGCCGTTGGGCGAGAAGCCGAAGTTGCCGGAGGAATTGAACTTGGTGTTGAGCGCCGAACCGGCGCCGGTGAGTTCCTGCACCACGTCGCCGATCGAGGTCAGACCGGTGCGCTCGATGTCGTCGCGAGTGAGGGTCTGGACCGGGACCTGGCTTTCGATCTCGGCCTTCTTGATGCGAGTGCCGGTGACCTGGACGGTGTCCAGCGTGGTGGCGTCTCGGGCAGGCGCGGCTTCCTGGGCGGCTGCGAGCCCCGGCAGGGCGACCAGCAGGGACAACTGAATGGCTTTCGCCAAGGCATGACGACGCGACACTTTCATCGACTCTCTCTCCCTCAAGAATGTGGCTGTAGCTCTGATGGCTATTGGCACGCCGCCCATCCATGCGGACGGCACCGGGAGGTTGTAAACAATTCGTGAATCCGCCACAAGGCGCAAATAGGGACTACTTGCCAACTGGGTCGCATTTCTGATCGGGATCGGACCCGGCTTGAGACGTGCGTCGCCTATGCGCGAACGCGCCTCCCCTGTTCAGTTAATACCCCGGTCCAGGCCGGGCCGGGCCCGCAAACGCGACCGCGGTCGCGCTTCAGCCGCCGAGCAGCAGGCTGACCGCGACCAGGATCAGGAACGCCGCGAACACCCGCTTGAGGGTGTCGCCGTGCAGCCTGTGGGCGAGCCGGGTGCCGTAGGGCGCGGCGAACACCGAGGCGATGGCGACGCCGATCGCCGCCGGCAGGTAGACGTAGCCGATGGCGTGCTCGGGCAAGGCCCCGGGCGGGGCGTTGAAGGCGTAGCCGACCGCGCTGGCCAGGCCGATCGCCACGCCGCAGGCCGAAGACGTGCCGACCGCGCGCACCGGGGCGACGCCGCGCCAGACCAACAGCGGCACGGTCATGCTGCCGCCGCCGATGCCGACCACCGCCGACACCGCGCCGATGCCGACGCCCGCGGCCGACAGCGGCAGGCCCCTGCGGCGGCGGGGCGCCGTCGGCGAGCGGCGCGCCGTTCTTGCCGAACAGCAACTGCGCCGCGGCGATCAGGCAATAACCGGCGACGATCAAGCGCAGCCAATCGCCGTCGATGCGCACGGCGACGAAACTGCCGAGCCAACCGCCGAGCAGCAGCCCCGGCACCATCCAGCGCACGGTCGGCCACATCACGCTGCCGCGTTTGGCATGCGCGCGCGCCGAGGCGGTCGCGGTCAACACGATGCTGGCCAGCGAACTGGCCAACGCGGTATGCATGGCGGCTTCCTGCGGAATGCCCATGAGCGGCGCCAGCCAGGCGAGCGCGGCGACCAGCACCAGGCCGCCGCCGATGCCGAGCAAGCCGGCGAGCACGCCGGCCACCGCGCCCAATGCGAGAAAGACCAACCAGGCTGTCACCGTCGAATGCTCCGCAAGATCAGGGTCGAGCCTACATGGTCGCAGCGCCGCGCCGCGAACGCCTGCCGCGATGCGCCGCTTCGCAGGCGCGGCCGCAAGACGAACCTGTGACAACGATCGACTGCACGAGCCCGATCGCGCCGAACCTTCGCATCGCCTCGACGATCCTGAAGCAGCAACGGCGCGGCAACAACGATGCGAATGCGCAGTTCGCTCTTCGAGCGAGAGCCGGGCAAGCTGCGACGCACTTCGCATGCGACGCATCACGGCCGCCGCACTACAGCGAATGTTCACATAAGACATTCATGCGTGCTGGGCTATAGTCCGGCGATGCTGCCACGCCCCTACCCACTCGCCATCGCCGCGCTCGCCGCGGCCCTCGCCACCACCGCTTGCGCCCAGACCACGGCGTCGGCGCCGACCCAGGCCGCGGTCAAGCCGGCACCGGTGGTCAACGCCTTGCCGGCGCCCGCGGTCGACCCGCTGCTGCCGCGCCTGCGCGCGGCGATCGAAGCGGCCGAACGCGGCCCGTTCGACAGCGGCCAGTACGTCGATCTCGCGCGGCATCCGCTGTACGGTTGGGTCGAGTACGCCAACCTGCGCCGCGGCATCGACACGGTCAACAACGGCCAGGCCCAGGATTTCCTCGCCCGTCGCGGCAAGGAAGCTTCGGGCGAAGCCTTCCGCGAGATCTGGCTGGCGGCGACCGCGCGCCGCGAAGACTGGCCGAGCTTCATCGCCGCGTGGACGCCGAAGAGCGCCACCGGCAAGGAACGCAGCATCAGCCTGCGCTGCGCCGAATTGAACGCGCGCCAGGCCCTGGGCCGCACCGACGAGAGCTGGACGCGCGAAGCGCAAACGATCTGGCGCAGCAGCGGCAAGTCCCTGCCCGACAGTTGCGACGGCCCGTTCGCGGTGCTCGCGGCCCAGGGTGGGTTGTCGCCGGAGTTGCGTTGGGAGCGCATCGAAGCCGCGGCCGCCGAATGGCAGCCGGCGGTGATGCGTTCGGCCGCGCGCGGCCTGCCGGCGGATCAGCTCGCACAAGCGAACGACTACGCCGCGTTCCTGGATAACGTCAACGAACGCGCGCTGTCGTGGCCGAAGACCGAACGCAGCCGCAAGATCGCCTCCTACGGCCTGGCCAAGTTCGCCAAGGCGCAGCCGGCCGCCGCCGAACAGCAGTTGCCGAAATACGCCAGCGCACTCGGCTTCAGCGACGCCGACCGCGGCCGCGTGCTGTACCAGACCGCGCTGTGGTCGGTGGCCTCCTACGAAGCCGAGTCGGCGCGCCGCCTCAATGCAGTGCCCGAGGTCGCCTACGACGAACGCCTGCACGAGTGGCGCGCGCGCGAAGCGATGGCGCGCTCGGACTGGGCCGGCGCACTCGCCGCGATCAAGAAGATGGGCGCCAAGCAACGCGGCGATTCGCGCTGGCAGTACTTCGAGGCCCACCTCAGCGAACGCGCCGGCGACAAGGCCGGCGCCGACCGGCTCTATCGCGAAGCGGCGAAGAAGACCGACTTCCACGGCTTCATGGCCGCCGACCGGCTCGGCGCGCCGTATGCGCTGTGCCCGCTGCAACCGACCGACAGCGCCGCGGCCAAGGCCGCGATCGCGCGCGACCCGGCCCTGCAGCGGGCGATGGGGTTGTTCCGGATCGAACGCGCCGGTTGGGCGGTGCGCGAATGGGACGACGCGCTGAGCCGCTTCGACGACACCCAGCGCCGCATCGCCATCGAAGTGGCGCAGAGCTACAACTGGTTCGATCGCGCGGTGTTCTCGCTCAATAAGACCCCGCAGGAACAGCGCTTGTATTACCTGCGCTTCCCGCTGCACCACGGCGACACGATCCGCCGCGAGTCGGCCAAGAACGGCATCGACCCGGCCTGGGTCGCCGCCGAAATCCGCGCCGAGAGCATCTTCAACCCGACCGCGCGCTCGGGCGCCAACGCGATGGGCCTGATGCAGGTGCTGCCCGGCACCGGCGCGGCCGTCGCCAAGAGCCTGGGCCTGCCCTGGGGCGGCGCCGCCAGCCTGTACGACTCCGACACCAACATCATCCTCGGCACCGCCTACCTGCGTCAGTTGCTCGACAAGTACGGCGGCCAACCCTATTTCGCCATGGCCGGCTATAACGCCGGCCCTGCGCCGCTGGCGCGCTGGCAGTCGCAGCGCCCGGGCATGGAGCCGGAGTTCTGGATCGAGACCATCAGCTACAAGGAGACCCGCGAGTACGTCGCCCGCGTGCTCGCCTTCAGCGTGATCTACGACTGGCGCCTCAACGGCGACGCCCACAACGTCAGCGACCGCATGCGCGGCATCGCCGCCGGCAAGCGCAAGTCCTTCGCCTGCCCGGCGGCGAGCGCCGCCGCGACCGCGCCGGCGCCGGCCGAACAAGAGTGAGCCTGCCGCCATGCCCCGTCGTCATGTTCTGATTCTCGGCGGTACCGGTTTCGTCGGCCGCCATCTCGTCGAGCATCTGCTGCGCGAGCAATACCGCATCACCGTGCTGAGCCGCGGCGTCGACCCGGCCAAGAAAAAACTGCTGTCGCGCGACGCCAGCATCATCGAGGGCGACATCGGCAACCCGGATTTCCTGCGCGCCGTGCTCGACGACGTCGACGCGGTGGTCAACCTGGTCGGCATCCTCAACGAACAGGGCGACAGCGGCGCCGGCTTCGAGCATGTCTACGTCGAACTGCTGGACGCCTTGCTCGAAGCGATGCGCGACATGGGCGTGTCGCGGCTGCTGCAGATGAGCGCGCTCAACGCCGGCACCGGCCACAGCCATTACCTGGAATCGCGCGGCCGCGCCGAGCAGCGCGTGCGCGCCTCCAAGCTGGCCTGGACCTTGTTCCGCCCCTCGGTGATCGCCGGCCCCGGCGACGGCCTGTTCTGCCGCTTCGATGGCCTGCTGCGCTATGCGCCGCTGTTGCCGATGGGACGCGCCAACGCGCGCTTCCAGCCGGTCTGGATCGGCGATGTCACCCAGGCTTTCGTCAACGCCCTCGCCGACGACAGCCACGTCAGCCGCAGCTACAACCTGGTCGGCCCCGAGGTGATGACGCTCGCCGAGATCGTGCGCGCGACCGCGCGTGCGCGCCGACGCCTGCGCGCGGTGCTGCCGCTGCCGGAATCGCTCGGCAAGCTGCAGGCCGAGATCGGCGAATGGCTACCGGGCAAACCGATCAGCCGCGACAACTGGCGCTCGCTGCAGACCGATTCGACCAGCGTCGAAAATGGTTTGCTGAAGCTGGGCATCGCCCCGACCCCGGTGCTGTCGCATCTGCCGGAAATCCTGGGGCTGACGGCGCGCAGCGATTAAGCCATGTATCCATGGGTAGGAGCGGCGACGCGTTTGGGGGTAGGAGCGCCGTAAGTCGCGACCGCGCAACCACCCGAGCCGGCGCGGAAATCCGTGAGAGTGACCGAAAGCGTTGCGTATCCGAAGCCCCGGACAGACGGTCGCTTTCCGGATCGGTTGTGCCGCTATCGAATCTTCGTCGAGGGCGCTTGCGTACGCCTCTGCGGTTGGTCGCGGCTCGCGCCGCTCCTACCCTTAAAGCAAGGCGTCATCGCCGCCGCACCCAGTGCGCGCTAGGATGCAGGCCACTGCCCATCACAAGGAGATCCCCATGGGGCTGCTCGATACCTTGCTCGGCCATGCCGGCGCCAAATCCGCCGAGAAAGTCGGCGAAGACTTCCAACCCCTGCTCGCGCCCGGCGAAACCGTGCAGCGCGCGTTCGGCGAGGTCCGCGACCTGATCGTGTTCACCGATCGCCGCCTGATCCTGGTCGACAAGCAAGGCGTCACCGGCCGCAAGACCGAATTCCTCAGTCTGCCGTATCGCAGCATCGTGATGTTCTCGCTGGAGACCGCCGGCCATTTCGACCTGGAAGCCGAGCTGCGCCTGTGGGTGTCGGGTCAGGCGACGCCGATCACCCGTCACCTCGGCCGCAGCGCCGGTGCCGAAGACATCGTCGCCCTGCTCGCGCAGAATTCGCCGCGCTGAGCGGCCGGGAATCGGGAATCGGGAATCGGGAATCGGGAATCGGGAATCGGGAATCGTAAAACAGTATTTCGGGTGCGCTGCCGGGCCGGCAGCGGCGCTCTTTCGAGTCCCGAGTCCCGAGTCCCGAACCCCGCGGAGACGAACATGAAAACTTATCTCGTCGGCGGCGCGGTCCGCGACGCCCTGCTCGGCCTGCCGGCCGGCGATCGCGATTACGTGGTCGTCGGCGAAACGCCCGAGGCCATGCTCGCCGCCGGCTTCAAGGCGGTCGGCCGCGATTTCCCGGTGTTCCTGCACCCGAAGACCGGCGAGGAGTACGCGCTGGCGCGCACCGAACGCAAGTCCGGGCGCGGCTACCGCGGCTTCGTCGTCGACACCGATCCCTCGGTGACGCTCGAAGACGATCTGGTCCGCCGCGATTTCACCATCAACGCGATCGCCCGCGCCGACGACGGCCGCCTGGTCGACCCCTACGGCGGCGCGCGCGATATCGAAGCGCGGGTGCTGCGCCATGTCGGCCCCGCCTTCGTCGAAGACCCGCTGCGGGTGCTGCGCGCGGCGCGCTTCATGGCCCGCTTCGCCGAGCATGGCTTCAGCGTCGCCCCGGAAACCATGGCGCTGATGCGGCAGATGGCCGAATCCGGCGAGCTGTCGGCGTTGGTCGCCGAGCGGGTCTGGCAGGAACTGCGGCGCGCGCTGACTTGCACGCGGCCCTCGGCGTTCGTGCGCACCTTGCACGACGCCGGCGCGCTGGCGGTGGTGCTGCCGGAGGTCGAGGCCTTGTACGGCGTGCCGCAGCGCCCCGAGTACCACCCCGAAGTCGACACCGGCATCCACACCGAGATGGTGCTCGACATGGCCGCGCAGCTCGCGCCCGGCGACGACCTGATCGGTTTCGCCGCGTTGACCCACGACCTCGGCAAAGCGCTGACGCCGGCCGAGCTGCTGCCGCGCCATCACGGCCACGAACACGGCGGCCTGGAGCCCTTGCAGGCCTTGTGCGAGCGCCTCAAGGTGCCGACCGAGCATCGCCTGCTCGCCGAAGCGGTCTGCCGCGAACACCTCAACGTGCACCGCCTTGCCGAGATGCGGCCGCGCAGCGTCTACGAACTGATCGCGCGCTGCGACGGTTTCCGCAACCCGAAGCGCATCGAACAGATGAGCCTGGTGTGCGAGGCCGACAAGCGCGGCCGCCTGGGGCTGCAGGACGAACCGTATCCGTCGGGCGCGGCTTTGCGCGAAGCGGTGCGCGCGGCGATGAAAGTGCGCGCGAACGAAGTCGCCCCGGGCCTGGCCGGCCCCGAGGTCGGCGAAGCGGTGCGGCGCGCGCGGATCGCGGCGATCGCCGCCGTGCGCAAGCCCGCCGCCGAGCCACCTCCGGAGTAGGAGCGGCGCAAGCCGCGACCAACCGCAGAGGTGATCGAAAGCGCTGCATCCGAAGCTCGGCCAATCGGTGGCTTTCCGGATCGGTTGCCGGTTTATCGAATCTTCGTCGAGGGCGCTTGCGTACGCCTGTGCTTTTGGTCGCGACTCGCATCGCTCCTACCCAAAACAGCCACGACATCGCCTCTACCAACGCGACGGCCGTAACGCGTCGCGGCTTACGCCGCTCCTACAGGGTTGGCGGGCCGTTCGACGCCGCAAAAAAAAACCGCCGCGCGGGTGCGCGGCGGTTTCGGTTTCGCAAAGGTGCCGCTATCAGAACCGGTAATCGATCCGGGCGTAGTAGCTGCCGCCGTTCATGCCGAACGGCAGGGTTTCCCAACCGTACTTGAAGCCGAGCTGCGGGAACGGCGCACCGGTGACGGTGTCCCACTTGTCGGGGTAGGTGTCGAAGATGTTGTTGCCGCCGACGGTCAGGCTGGTCTTGTCGTTGAACTTGTAGCGCACCGCCAGATCGCCGAGCCACTTGCCGCCCCAGCGCTGCTTGGTGCCCGGGGTGAAGCCTTCGCCGGCCACCGAACCGTAGTAGTTCGCACGCGCCGTCCATTCCCACTTGCCGATCTCGTACACGCTCTGCAGCACGTGGTGGGCGCGCGGCTGGCCGTCCTGGATCAGGGTCACCTGAGTGTCGTCGAACAGCGCTTCCGGCGACAGGATCGTCGACTGCGAGCGGCGGTCCTTGACCTCGGTCTTGTTGAAGTGGACCAGCGCGGTGAGGTTGAGCTTGGAACCGCCGGCGAACTCGGTGTTGTGGCTGGCGACCACGTCCAGGCCGGTGGTGCGGGTGTCGATGGCGTTGGTGAAGAACAGCACCTGGCCGACGCCGATCGGATCGAGGATCGCGCGGATCGGGCAGTTGCCGTTGCCGGGGGCGCAGGGCTGGCCGTTGGTGCCGACACTCTCGGGCTGGATGTTGCTGGAGAAGATGATGCGGTCGTCGATGTCGATGCGGAACACGTCCATCGTCAGCGAGAAGCGGTCGTTCGGCTTGAACACGAAGCCCAGCGAGGCGCTCTTGGAGGTTTCCTCCTTGAGCGGCTCGATGCCGAAGGCGCGCGTCACCGCGCTGTCCTGGCGCGCGGTCAGGGTGTCGGTGAGCACGCCGGCGGCGTTGAGGTTGGTCGAGCGCTGGCTGTAGAACAGCTGCTGCACGCCCGGCGCGCGGAAACCGGTCGAGACGGTACCGCGCACGGCGAACTGTTCGGTCGCGTCGAAACGCGCCGAGAGCTTGCCGGTGGTGGTGTTGCCGAAGTCGGAGTAATCCTCGTAACGCACCGCGCCGCCGAGCAGGAAGCGGTCGGTCAGGTTGGTTTCGGCGTCGAAGTAGACGGCGTAGTTATGGCGGCCGTCGTCGACGGCTTCGTTCGGCGAGAAGCCCGGAAAGCCCTGCATGCCCGGCTGGGCGGTGTCGCCGGTCTGGCCGAAGATCGGGATCGCGCGGTTGTTGGTGCGGCCGTAGGTGTAGGTCACCGGCGCGCCGGGGCGGATCTGGTAGTCGTCCTGGCGGTATTCCAGGCCGGTGCCGAGGTACAGCGGGTTGTCGTTGAAGCCCTTCAGGGTGCCGCGGAAATCCAGGTTGAAGGTGGTCTGGTCGAACTGCAGGGTGCCGGTGTCGGCCTTGGTCGGCGACTCGGCGTAGATGCCGCCGCCCGGCTTGGGCTCGTACCACCAGCTCACGTTGACCGAGTTGCTTTCTTCGAAGCCGAACTTGCTGCGGCCGCGGTTGATCGAGATGTCCCAGTCCCAATTGTCGTTGATCGGGGCTTTGTAGCCGACCGCGAGCGAATGGTCGTCGACAGTGGTCAGAATGTTCGGCAGGAAGCCGTTCGGGTACAGCGCCGGCACCGTGCGGTTGTCGCCCGGGCTGCGGAAGAAGCCGGAGGAATCGCCTTCGCGCCTGGACAGGCCGCCGAACCAGTACAGCTCGCCGTTGCCGACCGGCAGGCCGCCGTTGAACCAGAAGTAGGCGTCGGTGGCGTCGGCGTCGCCGAGACGCTGGGTCACGCGCGGCGGGTTCACGCGCAGGCTGTCGGGGCCGGCACGGTTGGTCTCGGCGCGGTCGCGGTATTCCAGCGACAGGTTGAGGTAGCCGCCGTCGCCGCCGAGCTTGACCCCGGTGTTGACCGAGCCCTGGTAGTTGGCGCCGTCGCCGGCGTAGTACTTGCCGGCCTGGAACGAGAGCTGGGTTTCCTCGGTTTGCTTCTTGAGGATGATGTTGATCACGCCGGAGATCGCGTCCGAACCGTACTGCGCCGCGGCGCCGTCGCGCAGCACTTCGATGCGCTCGATCGCCGACAGCGGAATGGCGTTGATGTCGGTACCGGCCGAACCGCGGCCGATGGTCTGCTGCACGTTGACCAGCGCCTGCTGGTGGCGGCGCTTGCCGTTGACCAGCACCAGCACCTGGTCGGGGCCGAGCGAACGCAGCGTGGCCGGACGCAGGATGTCGGTGCCGTCGCTGACGAAGGTGCGGGAGAAATTGAACGAGGGCTCCAGCATCTGCAGGATCTGACCGATCTCGGTCGCGCCGGTGGCGTTCAATTCTTCCTTGCCGATCACGTCGACCGGAGCGGCGGTCTCTTCGGCGGCACGGCCGCGCGCGCGCGAACCGGTCACCTGCACCGCGTCGAGGGTCGTCGCTTCGCGGCTGGCCGGAGCGGCGGGCTCCTGGGCGAAAGCGGAAGGAACAACGAAGGCGCTGGCGGCCACGGCGGCGGCTACGGCCAGCGCCAGACGGTTGCGGTGCACTACGGACATGGTCGGTTCCTTGCGAGGATGAGGTCAGGCTCTGCAGAGCCCGCGGCGAGCCTCACAAATTTTTAACCGTTGCGCAAGCGGCTGTCTAACTGTGCCAAATATGTCTTTGTGACCGTTTTCTACTTATCGATGGGTCGGTAATCGGTTATTTCGTCCGATCATCGGGCCGGCGATCCTGAACAGCGGCGGGTCGAAATCGCCGCTGATTGCCGATTTCCGGACCCAGTGCGCGAAACCTCAGGCCGGCCGACGCGCCAGCCGGCGGTCCAACCTTTGCAGCCAGCGCGAGGCCGGGGTCAGCGACACGAACAGGCCGGCGAACACGCCGAGACTGTTGGCGGCGGCATCGATGGCGTCGCCGGTGCGCGAATCGGTCAGGCCGGCCTGGGCGAATTCCAGCGCCACGCCGAGCGCGATCAGGCCGGCCGCGGCGATCGCCTGCGGGCGCAGGCGCGCGAACAGCATCGTCGCGTACGCCGACATCGCCGCATACGCGGAAAAATGTTCGATCTTGTCGAACCCCGAGAACGGCGTCGGCGGCAGATCGTGCGCCGGCAACAGGGTCGCAGCGGCGACCGCTGCGATCATCGCCACGCCGATCGCGCACCACAGCGCCGGCCGCTCGAATGCGCGCAGCGCGCCGCGCGCCTCGTGTCCGCTTACCCGGCTCACAGACGGAAACTCAGGTCGCCGGCCATGAAGGCCACGCCGAACTCGACGCCCTTCTCGAAGCCCATGACCTGGAAGCACTCGCCCATTTCGCTCGGCAAAGTCAGGCGCTTGACCTCGTTGAGGCGGCGCTGCTTCTCGAGTTCGTCCTCGATCTGCTCGATCCGCTGCAACACCCCGGCCAGGCCGTTGCCGAGCAGGAAACTGGCTTGCGAGCAGTAGCCGGACAGATCGAAACCGGCGGCGACGCCGGCCTCGACCAGAGCGGTGAAATCGACCGAGGCGGTCAGGTCCTGCAGGCCCGGCCAGAGCAGCGGGTCGCCGTGCATGCGGTGGCGATAGAACGCACGCAAGGTGCCATCGACGCGATCGGGCGCGTAGAACTCGGCGCGCGCATAACCGTAGTCGACGAACAGCATGGCGCCGTTGCGCAGACCGCCGGCGACCGCCTGGATCCAGTACGGCAATTGCGGCAACAGCTCGGAGCGATAACCCTCGGCGAGCGGATGTTCGAGGCGGCGCTCGGCGATGCGCACGGCCTGGGCGAGAAAATCGTCGGCCGGGCGCAACTCGCGCGCGAAACCGTCGCCGTCGATCACCACGTATTCCTCGAACACTTCCTCGTCGCGGATCGCGAAGCGCGGCGTCGGCAGTGCATCGATGACTTCGTTGGCGAACAGCACGCCGTCCCACTCGTCGCCGAACGGCCCGTCCGGCCATTCGAGCAGATCGAACAACGGCGGCACCAGCCGTTCGCGCAGGCGTTCGCGCTGGCGATGGCGCAGCTCGGCGCTCGGTTCCAGGATCGCGTAGCGGTCGGGCAAGGCGTCCAGCTCGAGCAGGCGCTTGAGCGCGACTTCGGCGAACGCGCCGGTGCCGCCGCCGAGTTCGAGAAAGCGCGCCGACGGACCGATCTGCTGCAACACCGGCGCCACCGCTTCGGCCACGCAGGCGGCGAAGATCGGCCCGATCTCCGGCGCGGTGACGAAATCGCCGCTTGCGCCGAACTTGCTCGCGCCGGCGCTGTAATACCCCAGACCCGGCGCATACAGCGCCAGCTCCATGAAACGCGAGAACGGGATCGCGCCGCCGTGGGCGAGGATCTGCTCGCGGATCAGGGCCGCCAGGCGCGTACTGTGGGCGAGCGCATCGGCATCGGGAGTCGGCAGATCGAAGGAATTCACGTGAGTGGCGGCGTCGCAGGCGCATCGGAAACAGGCCGACAGGATACGGCCCCGGCGCAGCCGCGGCGAATCGCGAAGGCCGGCGCCGGACAGGCTGAACGCAGACTTGCGCGACGCTGCCGGGCGCCCGCGCGGCTAGCGCTTTGGTACTAAATCGGCGGCATTCGGGGGGTGTGCGCGTTTCAGTTTCATCGCATCCGTGCAAGATGGCCGCGTCCCGCACGGAAGCCCGCCCATGAGCACCGTCGATCCGGCCGTCGAACGTCGCCGGCAAGCGCTCGAACGCATGCAACGACCGCCCCGGCCCGGCGCCGGGCTGTGGATCCTCGTGCTGATCTATTGGAGCCTGTGGGCGTTGTTCGCCTATTCGCTCGCCGACACCATCCGCTATCCGATCGCCGAAGCCTATCTGCCGCCGAGCCTGTATCCGGACAACGTCGCGCCGGCGTGGTTCTTCGGCGTGTTCGTCGGGTCGTTCGGCGGCTTCATCGCCGGCTTCCTGCTGAGCTACGTGCTCAAGGAGCTATACGGTCTGGCCGCGAGCACCTGGGGCCAGTTCGCTTCAACCCTGCTCGCGTGCGCGGTGGGCTTCTGGCGCGGCGCGGGCGACTCGTGGGTCGCGCCGTTGCGGGTCGGTTCGTTCGCCGATGCGCCGGGCACGCCCGCCCCGGATTGGGACTTCATCGCCTGGCTCGGCTGGAGCGCGCAGTACTGGTTGCCGGCCTCGCTGGCGCTGGCGGCGCTGTGCTGCGCGGGCCTGGCTTGGCGCGCGCACCGCCGCCACGCAGCGCGTGCCGAACGCATCCGGCGCCTGCTCGCCGAAGGCCGGCGCGCGGACGCGGCGATCACCGAGGTCCACGACACCGGCGTGGAGATCTACCACGAGATGCGCCTGCGCTTCGTCGTCCGCTTCACCGACCACGCCGGCGTCGAGCGTTGGGTGACCAAGACCGGTCTGTTCGACCCGGTGCGGTTGCCGCGCGTCGGCGATGCGGCCCTGGTCTGGTTCTACCCGGACCGGGCCGACGAAGAGGACCAGATCCTGGTCGGTTTTGCGAACGGCGACGAGCCGATCGCCTGAGCGCGGCTCAACGGCCGCGCGCTTCCAGTTGCAGGCCTTCGAAACCGGCCGGCATTTCGCCGTCGACCGCATAACGGTACAGCGCTGCCGAATACACGCCGCCGAGCGCGCTCTGGTACACCGCCAGGGCCAGCAAGGCGAGCACGGTCACCGCGCCGAACAGCACCGCCAGGGCCGAAGACACCAGGCCGAGCACGTAGGCCAGGCCGAAACCGACCACGCCGACGGCGACCATCGCCAGGCCGGTGGCCAGGCCGATCCCGACCATGCCGGCCGCGCTTTCGCCCCAGGTGCGCTTGAACATGCTCACGCTGCGCTTGACCGCATCGATCGGACCGACGTCTTCGGCGACCAGCACCGGCACCACCAGGAAGGTCGCGATGGTCCACGCCGCGCCGAGCGCGCCGCCGATCATGCGCACGATGAAGTTGTTGTCGCGGTCCTTGAGGGCCTGCAGGATCATGCCGACGGTCGCGGCGATGGCAGCGTAGCCGGCGATCGCGGGCAGGCGCGAAGCCGCGGCGCGGAAGCCGTCGCCGACGGTCGGGTCGCCGCCTTCCAGGCGGATCATCGCCGCGCTGACCAGGGCGCAGTTGCAGAAGATGATCACGAAGTACTGGCAGAAGTAGAACGTGAAGGCGAACAGCGCGGCGCCGGGGCCGTAGCCGTCGGAGAAGATCTCCAGCGCCGCGGCCGGGATCAGGAAGGTCGCCAGCACGATCAGCACGCACACCGCCGACACCACCGGGAACACCAATAGTTCGCGATCCGAATTGAGCACCGCGGCGCTGGCCTTGGCGAGTTCCCAGCTGCGCGAAAGTTTCTCGAACATCTCATGCCCCCATGTTTGATCCCGGGGGCATCGTCGAACCTGCGGTGGGAAATCGCAAGTGGTGCAGGCGGGGAGGGACGCCCGATAGGCGCCTCGGCGGTGCGAGAGGAAGGCATGCAGCAACGGAGCGACCGCCCCCTCCATGAACGCATGCCGCAACCAGGACTCAGCGGGCCGACACGCCGGCAGGCCGACCGGAGAGGCCGGCCCGCCGCATTGGACTCAGTGCTTCAGGTAATCGAACAGCTCCAGGCCGACCTGCTTGTAGCCCGAGTCGTCGTCATGGACGACGCCATAAGTCGGCTCGCACGGATGGCCCGGGACCGAGCCCATCGGCAGGTTCATCAGCCGCCAGAACGTAATCATGTGGGTCGCGTTACCGATGGTCGGATCGGCTGCGATCTTGCGATACAGCGAATCACGCTCGGCAATCGGCAGCCCCACGTGCGGCTGCGGCGGTGAGCAGAACGAAGTCAGATCGAAGGAGCCGACTTCGCCGAGCAGCATCTTGCCGCGATACGCGGTTGGCACGAATTTTCCGACCTCGACGATTCCGGCGCGCAGCGCGCTCAGCATCTTGTCCGCCGTCGGCGGCGAACCTCCGCTGCGATACAGGTGCACGTTCGGATAGCCACCGCCACCGACCGCGTAGTACGCCCCCATGTAGTTGCGCGCGCTGATGCTCCAGTCCCCGCCCGCATTGTTGAGAAACGTTTCGTGGGCACCGGTAATCGATGGCGTCGTCTGGTTGGTAACGACCCCATAATGGTTAAGAACGAAGTTGATTCCACCCTGCAGATCGGCCGCGCGTTCCGGTGTGGAAAACACGGTGCTCACACTGCCATCGGGCCTGACCCCGGCGACACTGTCGAACTCGTTGAATCCCTCGACGTAGAGGCGAGTGCGAAGCCATTCGCGGCTGATGCGCGGGTCGTTGGCCAAGTAATTGACCAGACCACCCATCTCCCAGGAGAGGTTGTTCTTGAGCTGAGTCCAGGTCGTGTCGGATTCCGGCATCGGAGCGAAATGGCTGCCGCCGCTCATCCAGTTCGGCACGGGGGTACCGAAGGTCAGAATCAGGTGCAGGTTGTAATCTTCGTAGAGATTCACTACGTCGGCGACGTAGCTGTAGCGATCCGTGTTCGTGCGTTCGGGATGAAGCAGCGAAACCGGAATGATTTCACGGAACGCCCCGACATGTTGTTTGTCGGCCAGATCGAACAGCCGTCGACTGATCCGATCGAAGGATACTGGCCTCATATTGGTGTTGCAGGGCACATCGACCACGCTTCCGCCAATGGTTTCCTTGCAATCGAAACCCCGCTCCATCAGATACTGGGCAATATAGGGCTCATTGAAACCAATGGACCATTTGTCGGCCGCCATCGCGAGTGGCGCCATAGCCGAAGCCACTATCAACGCCCCCACTTGCATCAAGACATCACGTACTTTCTTCACTTTTCGCATCCTTGAGATGAGCGCTCAAAACTAAGCACACTAGTGCGCGCCCGGCATCGCGCCGGGCACACGCAGCAAGTATTGCATCGCGCTTTCTCAGCGGCTGCGTTCGATCAACACCCCGACCGCGCGCGCATTGCGGATCGCGCTGGGCTTGCTGAGCTTGAGCCGGACCCGGCGCACACCGAATTCCTCCAGCACGATCGCGGCGACGCGTTCGGCCAAGGTCTCGACCAGACCGAACTGCGACTGCGATGCGTACTCGACGATGCGATCGCTGATCGCCTTGTAGTCGAGGGTGTCGCCGATCGCATCGCTGGCCGCGGGCACGCGGTTGTCGAAAGCCATCTCGAGATCGAACACCAGGGGTTGGCGGATCCGCCGCTCCCAGTCGTAGATGCCGATCACGGCCTCGATTTCGAGGCCTTCGATGAAAACGTGGTCCATGGGGCGCCGGGAATGGGGAATCGAGAGTAGGGAATCGTAAGGGCAGGGATGGTAGGCGGGATCGCGCGACGTTGCGATTCCCCATTCCCGATTTCCGGCTAAACCGCCTGCAACAACGCCATGTCCCAGCGCGGGGTCACTTTCACCGCCGCGCTTTCGAACTGGCCGGCCTGCAGGCGCAAGGCGCCGGCGTAGGCGATCATCGCGCCGTTGTCGGTGCAGAACGCCGGACGCGGAAAACAGACCCGGCCGCCGCGCTTTTCCGCCATCGTCGCCAACTTGGCGCGTAGGCGCCGGTTGGCGCCGACGCCGCCGGCCACCACCAGGGTGTCGCAGCCGGCCGCATCGAGGGCACGCCCGCATTTGATCGCCAGGGTGTCGACCACCGCGTCCTCGAACGCGCGGGCGATGTCGGCGCGGGTCTGGTCGCTCTGGTCGCTGTTGCGCCAGGCCAGCAGGACCTGGGTCTTGAGGCCGCTGAAGCTGAAGTCCAGGCCAGGGCGGTCGGTCATCGGGCGGGCGAACTTAAACAGGCCGGGACGGCCGAGCTCGGCCTGCGCCGCCAGCTGCGGGCCGCCGGGGTACGGCAGGCCCATGAGCTTGGCGGTCTTGTCGAAGGCCTCGCCGGCGGCGTCGTCGAGGGTCTCGCCGAGCAGGCGGTACTGGCCGATCGCGTCGACCGCGACCAACTGGGTGTGCCCGCCGGAGACCAGCAGGGCCACGAACGGCGGCTGCGGGCGGCCCAGCGGGTCGTCCTCCATCAGCGGCGCCAGCAAGTGGCCTTCCATGTGGTGGACGCCGATCGCCGGCACGTCCAGGGCCCAGGCCAGCGCGCGCGCCACCCCGGCCCCGACCAGCAAGGCCCCGACCAGGCCGGGGCCGGCGGTGTAGGCGACCCCGTCGAGCTCGTTCACGTCCAGGCCGGACTCGGCCAGGGTCTGGCGGATCAGCGGCAGCAGCTTGCGCACGTGGTCGCGGCTGGCCAGCTCCGGGACCACCCCGCCGTACTCGGCGTGCAGGGCGATCTGGCTGTACAGCGCATGGGCGCGCAGGCCGGCATCGGTGTCGTAAACGGCCACACCGGTCTCGTCGCAGCTGGTTTCGATGCCCAGGACTTTCATCGGCACCCTGCTCGGCGCGCCGATTTCTGGGAGAATGTCGGATTCATGGGTGCCTATGTTGCACCTTCCGCAGGAGCATCGCTATAATGCGCGGCTCTCCCGGTCTGCCCGGGCCGGTTCCCGTTAACGAGATTACGTATGCCCAGCGTCAAAGTCCGCGAAAACGAGCCTTTCGAGTTTGCCCTGCGTCGCTTCAAGCGCACCTGCGAGAAGGCCGGTGTACTGGCTGAAACCCGCAAGCGCGAGTTCTATGAGAAGCCGACCCAGGAGCGCAAGCGCAAGGCCGCCGCGGCGGTGAAGCGCCAGGCGCGTCGCGCGTCGCGCGACGTCACCAAGCGCCAGCGCTTGTACTGATCGTTCGTTCCGCGCGACCCGGCTTCAGCGCCGGCGTTTGCGGGGAACGACCATCAAGCCGGCTGCGCCTCGGGCGCTGCCGGCTTTTTGCGTTTCCGTCGCCGCGAACCGGAACCGCATCACGCTGCCGCGTCCGTCGTGCCGGGCCCTTGGGCCGGTGCAGCGCATGCCGGCGGCCCTCCCCTTTCCGCAACACTAAGGTCAGACCATGAACCTCAAGCAACGCCTCACCGACGACATGAAGGCCGCGATGAAGAGCGGCGACAAGCAGTCCCTCGGCGTGATCCGCCTGATCAACGCCGCGCTCAAGCAGAAGGAAGTCGACGAGCGCATCGAGCTCGACGACACCGCGGTGATCGCGATCCTCGACAAGATGATCAAGCAGCGCCGCGACTCGGTCAGCCAGTACGAGGCGGCCGCGCGCGAGGACCTGGCCTCGATCGAACGCGACGAGATCGTGGTGATCGAACGCTACGTCCCGGCCAAGCTCGGCGAGGCCGAGATCCTGGTCGTGCTGGAGGAAGTCATCGCCGAAGTCGGTGCGGCCGCGCCGTCCGACCTGGGCAAGCTGATGGGCCCGCTGAAGGCCAAGCTGGGCGGCAAGGCCGATATGGGCCTGGTCTCGGCGCTGGCTAAGAAGCGCCTGGCGGGCTGAGTTCGCTCGAAAGGTGAAGGCCTGGCTTCGGGCCGGCCCTCACCCCAGCCCTCTCCCGCGAGCGGGAGAGGGGACTGGCCTGCCTGCCAGGACGGTTTCGTCGAGTCTGGCGACCCCGCTCGCTCGCCCCGCTCACTCGCTTGCCGAAGAGGGGTTGGGTGAGGACCCGTCGAACCAACCCGCAACCGCAAGAACCCGCCCGCAAGGGCCGCACACCCGGAGGTGCACCATGAAGCGTCACGACCCCAACGCCGTCTGCTTTCGAGCCGACCCGCGAAATCACGCGTAAGCGCCGCAAGGGCTTCCCGTCCGAAACCCGCGTCAAGCGCGGCCCGCGCCTGGTCCACGGCGACAAGGAACTGCTGGAGAAACTGGGCCGCAACGATCCTTGCCCGTGCGGCTCCACGCGGAGGTTCAAGGAACTGTTGCCTGCGCGACGGCCGCTACGAAGGTTCCGAACGCGATCACTACTTCAGGGACTGATCGCAACCGATAGCTGCGGATAGCCGCCGATCGCGACGGTTATCGGCGGCTATGGCGAACGGCCGGGCCTCGGGCCCGGCCGTTTTCGTCCGGCGCCTCCACACCGCGCCCACGCCTCGCTAACCTGGGCCCCGGATACTGAAACCGGCGATCCACGCGCCGTCATCGCGAGCCGCATGCCCTCGACCCCACCCCAACCTCTTTCCAGCGAGCGCCCACCCGAGCGCGATGCCGTCGCGGCGGCCGAAGCGGCCGACCATGGCCCGATGCAGCGCATCCACGCCCTGCAGGCGCGCCTGGAGCAAAGCTGGGTGGCCAAGTTCGCCCAGCGTTTCATCGACTACGACATCCTCGCCCTGGCCGCGGCGCTGTCCTTCTACACCCTGCTGTCGCTGGCGCCATTGGTGCTGATGGTGCTGTGGCTGACCACCGCGCTGTACCCCTCGGCGCAGGAAGAATTCTTCCGCCAGATCGGCCTGCTGGTCGGCGATCAGGTCGAGAGCACCGCCCGCCTGATCGTCGCCAACGCCGAAAACCGCCCCGGCACCGGCTCGTTGGCGGCCCTGCTGGGCACGCTGGCCTTGCTGGTCGGCGCCTCGGCCGTGTTCGGCCAGTTGCAGGCCGCCCTCAACCGGGTGTTCCGTAGCGACGCCAAGCGCCTCGGCGGCCTCGCCGCCTGGCTGCGCAAGCGCCTGCTGTCGTTCGGCATGGTCATCAGCGTCGGCTTCCTGCTGGTGGTGTCGATGGCGGTGCAGGCGGCGCTGCAGTTGCTGATCGCCTACGTGCCCGACCTGCTGCCGGTGTTCGCCGCGATCGTCTCGTTCGCGCTCTACGCCCTGGTGTTCGCGGCGATGTACCGCTGGCTGCCGGACCGCCCGGTCAGCCGGCGCCGGGCCTTGTTCGGCGGCGCCCTGACCGCGGGGCTGTTCATGCTCGGACGCAGCGCGATCGGCCTCTACCTCGGCCAAGCCAGCCTCGGCACCGCCTACGGCCCGGCCGGCGGCCTGGTGATCATGCTGGTGTGGATGTACTACTGCGCCGTGGTGTTCCTGCTCGGCGCCCTGATCACCGCCATGCTCGACGAGCACGCCCGCGTGCGCAGGCGCCTGGCCGACGAACGCGCCATCGCCGGCCTCGACGCGTCCGGGGCCTGAGCGGCGGCGCCGCGAACCCGGCACTTGACCGGCCACGCCGCGAACTCAGCGCTTGAAGCGACGACACCGCCGATTCGACACGCAGCGGCCACGACCCGAACCGTCGCGGGCCGGCCGCGCATGGCATCCTAGACACCTTCTCCGTTAGACCACGACGAGCAACGCCGCCCCTTCGCGGGCGCCCTACGCATGGCCCGCATTCCCGACGGTTTCATCGACGACCTCCTGGCGCGCACCGACATCGTCGAGGTGATCGGTACGCGCGTGCCGTTGAAACGCCAGGGCAAGGAATACTCGGCGCGCTGTCCGTTCCACGACGAGCGCTCGCCCTCGTTCACGGTCTCGCCGACCAAGCAGTTCTATCACTGCTTCGGTTGCGGCGCGCACGGCACCGCGATCAGCTTCCTGATGAACTACGACCGCCTCGAATTCCTCGATGCGGTCGAGGACTTGGCCAAGCGGGTCGGCGTCGAAGTGCCGCGCGACACCCGCGCGCGCAACGAAGACTCCGACACCCAAGAGTTGTTCAGCACGGTCGAAGCGGCATCGCGCTTCTTCCAGAAACAATACGGCCACAGCGGCAAGGCCCAGGGTTATCTCGACAGCCGCGGCGTCAGCGCCGACATCCGCGAACGCTTCGGCATCGGCTATGCACCCGACGGTTTCAACGCCTTGCGCGACGCGCTCGGCACCGACGATCGGCGCATGAAACTGCTCGAACGCGCCGGCCTGTTCTCGAAGAACGACAGCGGCCGCGTCTACGACAAATTCCGCGACCGGGTGATGTTCCCGATCCACGACCGGCGCGGGCGCACCATCGCCTTCGGCGGCCGCGTGCTCGACAAGGAAGACGGCCCGAAGTACCTCAACTCGCCGGAGACGCCGCTGTTCCACAAGGGCCGCGAACTCTACGGCCTGTGGCAGGTGCGCCAGACCCATAACAAGATCCCGCGCCTGATCGTCGTCGAAGGCTATATGGACGTGATCGCGCTGTTCCAGCACGGCGTCGACACTGCCGTGGCGACCCTGGGCACGGCGACCACGCCCGATCACGCCGAGCTGTTGTTTCGCAACGCCGCCGACGTGTATTTCTGTTTCGACGGCGACCGCGCCGGACGCGGCGCGGCCTGGAAGGCGGTCGAGTCGGTGCTGCCGCGCATGAAGGACGGGCGCCAGGCCTTCTTCCTGTTCCTGCCCGACGGCGAAGACCCGGATTCGCTGGTGCGCCAGGAAGGCGCCGACGGTTTCGACCGCCGCCTGCGCGAGGCCACGCCGTTGTCGCAATTCCTGTTCGACTCGCTGGCCGCCGACGTCAACCTCAATACCCTCGAAGGCAAGGGCCGCCTGGCCGAGCGCGCCAAGCCGCTGCTCGCGCAGATTCCCGACGGCGCTTTCGGCGACCTGATGAAGCAGCGCCTGACCGAACTGACCGGCGTCGGCGCGCGCGCCTCGACACCGGACACCCACGTGCCGGCCCAGCGCGCCCATGGCGGCGGGCGCCACGCGCCGACGCCCAAGCGCAGCCTGGTGCGCAGCGCGATCTCGGTGTTGCTGCAGAAGCCGTCGCTGGCCGCCGCGCTAACCCCGCCCTACCGTTTCGCCGAACTGCGCCAGCCCGGCATCGACCTGCTCGTCGAGATCGTCGACCTGGTCCAGCAACGCCCGGAAATCAGCACCGGCGCCCTGCTCGAACAATTCGCCGGCCACGAACAGGCCGGCGCCCTGCAGAAGCTCGCCAGCCAGAGCTTCCCCGGCGACGACGACACCTTGCAGCGCGAGTTTCTCGATGCGGTCGCTCAACTCGACAAACAGACCATCGAACAGCGCCTGGCCGAGTTGCAGCACCAGCACCGCGAGGTCGGCCTGAGCACCGAGGAAAAACGCGAGCTGCTGTCGCTGCAGCAGGCGCGGTTGGCGAAAGCGCCGAATAGCTGAAGCCGCCGCTCTGCTCTCGGGTAGGAGCGACGCAAGTCGCGACCAACCGCAGAAGTGATCGAAAGCGCATCAACCGAAGCCCGGCCATTCGTCCTGCTTTGGCCGTAGCACGCTGTCTGCCCGGTATTCGGGCAGAACGCTGCCGCACACCTACGGATTGATCCCAACCTGTACCGGTTCGTTGCAGCCGACGGCTCGCAATCGCGGCTCGCGCCGCTCCTACCCTGTAGAGGCGACGCTTCTCATCCCCACACCTCACCCATCACCCGGGCGAAATTGCCGCCGAGGATCTTGCCGATGCGCGCATCGGAATGGCCGCGCGCCGACAGCAACACCGCCAGGGTCTGGAAACGGTCGACCGTGTTGAGATCGGGCACGAACAAATACACCTCTTCGCTTTCGCCGGCCGCCGAGATGCCGAGCCGGCGCCGTTCCCGGATCGCCTCGCGGTGCTGCTGCTTGTACTTCTCGCTCAGGCGCACCGGCGAGACGAGGTTGTCGGTGCCGATGCCGACATGGTCTTCGCCGCAGACCTTCAAGGCGTGTTCGAGGTGGCGGATGACGTCGGCCGCGGTGGTCTGGCCGCTTACGCGCAGGAACGGCATCAGATAGATACCGACCACGCCGCCGCCGTCGGCAACCGCGCGCAGTTCGGCATCGGTCTTGTTGCGCGGCCGCTCGACCAGCGACGCGCAACCGGTGTGGCTGATCAACACCGGCGCCTTCGACGCGGCGATCGCCTCGGCCGCGGTGCGGCGCCCGCTGTGGGCCAGGTCGACCAGGATGCGCCGCTCGTTGAGGCGTTCGACCAGACTGTGGCCGAAGCGACTGAGGCCGGCGTTGCCAGGCTCCAGGCAACCGTCGCCGACCAGGTTGCGCAGGTTGTAGGTCAGTTGCACGGTGCGCACGCCGAGCCGGTGGAAGTCGTCGACGCGCTCGAGCTTCTCGCCGATCGGCGCGCTGTCCTGGAATTGATAGACCACGCCGAGTTTCTTCTCGCGCCGCGCGGTGTCCAGGTCGGCGCGGTTGCGCACCGCCATGAACACCTCGGGATGGGCGAGGATTTCGTTCTCCCAGAAACCGATGCTGCGCACCGTTTCCTCGTAGGCGCCTTCGTACTGCGCGACCGGGCCGACCGTGATCTGGATCACGCGCAGGCCGCTGCGGCGCGCCTCGTCGACGAGTTGCGGCGACAGCGCCGCGCCCGGCGCCCCGTCTTCGCCGGCGATGAAGCCGCAGCCGTCGACCACCATCGCGTCCGCATACGGCGCCCAGCGCGGCGCCGCGGCCCAGGCGCGGCCGCCGGCCCACGCACTGGCGAGCGCGCCCGCGCCGCCGATCAGAAACGTCCTTCTGTCGATCATCGAATCCTCCCTGGATGAGCCCTCGCGCGCGGATGCGGCGATTCGTGCGCTTGGTCACGCGCTGTCGCGGCACTCTAAGGCAAACGCACCAGCGCTCCAGCCGTGACTTTCGGGACGGATCGCATCGCGGTGGGCGCGTTAAGCTCGGTATGCGTACGCCAGAATTCCGCTGCGGCAGCGCGCCGCATCCTTCCCGGGAGAACGCCGATGTCGCTGCGCCACGCCATGTCCGTCGCTGCGCTGGCCTTGGCCTGCGTCTCTCCCGCCCTTGCCACGCAGGTGGCAAAAGACAGCGTCGTGCGCGAGCACACCGGCAACCGCGTCAGCGAGAACGTGCCGGCGCTCGCCCCGGCCCTGCTCGAACGCCTCGAACGCTACCAGAACACCCGCGGCGCCAGCCTCGGCGGCTGGACCGGCGAGGGCTGCCTGTTGATCGCCACGCGCTTCGCCGAAACCCAACAGGCGCATCGCGTCTGCGAACCGCTGGGCATGCGCGAGCAATTGACCTTCCATCGCGAACCGCTCAACAGCCTGGACGCCGCGCCGAAGCCGCTCGATGGCTTCGTGTTCGGCAAGGACGTCGGCGGCAACGAGTTCTGGCAGTTGCACTGGTTCGACCTGGCCACGCGCGAGACCGCCCTGCTCACCGACGGCAAATCGCGCAACCAGGACGCGCGCTTCTCGCACGACGGCAAGCAGCTCGCCTACAGCAGCACCGCGCGCAACGGCCGCGACATCGACGTGTGGGTGATGGATCTCGCCACCCGCAAGACGCGCGCCATGGTCGCCGAGGGCGGCACCTGGAGCGCGTCGGACTTCTCGCCCGACGGCAAGCAGTTGCTGGTGATCAAGTACGTCTCGGCCAGCGAAACCTATCCGGGCCTGGTCGACCTGGAGACCGGCAAGCTGCAGTTGTTCCCGGTCGACGGCGGCAAGGCGGCGATCAGCGATTTCCGTTTCTCCAGGGACGGCCAGGCGGTCTATTACGTCTCCGACGAAATCCTCGACGGCAAGCCGCAGGAGTTCGCCAGCTTGCGCCGCCACGAACCGGCTAGCGGCAGGTTCGAGGTGCTCAGCGCCGGCATTCCCTGGGACGTCGGCAACCTCAGCCTGGCCGAGGACGGCCGCCACCTGCTGTTCGTCAGCAACGAAGACGGCATCGGCAAGCTGCACGTGTTGTCGCTGCCCGATCACCGAGAGCTAAAGCTGCCGGCGCTGCCCATCGGGGTGATCGGCGGCGCCGAGTTCTCGCCCGACGGCCGGCGCATCGCCGTGTCGATCAACACCGCGACCTCGCCGAGCGACATCTACGTGATCGAGCTGGCGACTCAGCGGCTGGTGCGCTGGACCCGCAGCGAGGTCGGCGGGCTCGATGCCGGCCGTTTCGTCACCCCGAGCTTGATCCGCTATCCGACCTTCGACCGCGTCGACGGCCGGCCTCGCACGATCCCGGCGTTCTACTACCGGCCGGCGCAGGTCCCGGCCGGCACGAAGCTGCCGGTGGTGATCCAGATCCACGGCGGCCCGGAAGCGCAATCGCAGCCGATCTTCAACGCCAATGCGCAGTTCCTCGCCAACGAACTCGGCGTGGCGATGCTGGTACCGAACGTGCGCGGTTCGGCCGGTTACGGCCGCACTTACCTGGGCCTGGACAATGCCGAGAAGCGCGAAGACTCGGTCAAGGACATCGGCGCGCTGCTCGACTGGATCGGCGCCCAGCCCGAACTCGATGCGCAACGCGTCGGCGTGTATGGCGGCAGCTATGGCGGCTACATGGTGCTGGCCTCGCTGATGCACTACAGCGACCGCATCCGCGCCGGCGTCGACGTGGTCGGCATCTCCGACTTCAGCACGTTCCTCAGCAACACCGAGTCGTATCGACGCGACCTTCGCCGCGCCGAGTACGGCGATGAGCGCGTGCCCGAGATGAAGGCGGTGTTCGATCGCATCTCGCCGCTCAGGAACGCCCGCAAGATCCGTGCGCCGCTGTTCGTCGCCCAGGGCCGCAACGACCCGCGCGTGCCCTATACCGAGGCCGAGCAGATCGTGAAGGCGGTGCGCGGCAACGGCGTGCCGGTGTGGTTTCTGATGTTCGACGACGAAGGCCACGGCTTCCACAAGAAGGCCAACACCGACTACTTCGGCGCGGCGATGATGACGTTCTGGCAGCAGCATCTGATCGGCGGGAAGTGACCGAGATACGCCCATCGCAAGCGCGAAGTCTTTGAACTGTCACGTTTTCCTGGGGTTTTCCCCAATGGGCGCAGCGCCGCTTTGTGGCTAGATTCGAGGCTGACGCGCGCAGTCCAGGCCCCGCCCGATGACCGACCCGATCAGCCCGAACCTCCACCTCAGCGGCTCGTCGCCGAGCATCGAACCGCCCACTGCATCCACCGCGCAAACCTTGAGCAGCGCCGATCCGGCGCAAGCACGCGCCGCGGTCGATGCGCTGAGCGCGCCGCAACTGAGCGGCCTGCGCAGCGAGGTCGAGGCAATGCCCGTGGCCGAGCGCGAAACCCTTGCCAACGAGCTCGCCGGCAAGCTCGACGCGCCGCAGTTGCGCAAGCTGGAGGCCGCGTTCGGTCGCGACGGCATCGCCGCAGCGGTCGAACGCCGCAGCGGCCCCGAGGTGCGCGCGGCCTATGCCGAGGGCGCGGACAACGGCCTCGCCGATACCGCCGAGGGTCTCATCGGCCGGCTTAAGGATTGGCTCGGCCTCGACGAGCGCGCACGCGGCGATACCGAGGAGATTTCGGCGACGGTCACCAACCCCGACACCGGCGAGGTCAACGACGCGCGCTGGACCGTCGACGACGAGGGCCGGCCGATCCATGCCGAAGGCACCCTGCGTACCGTGTTCAGCGGCATCGAGCGCAGCGACGAGGAGACCCAGGCGCAGCGCACCGCCGCCGACCGCGGCGTCGAAGGCGACCAGGGCGGGCATGTGTTCGGCCACCGCTTCGTCACCGACCAGGGCCTGAAGAACCTGTTCCCGCAGAACGGCAACTTCAACATGGGCGCCTACAAGACGCTCGAGAACGAGTGGGCGGCCTGGGTCGACAAGGGCATGGATGTGCGCATCAGCATCGACCTGACCCCGCAGGACGCCGACCGACCGGACCGTGTTCGCATTTCCTACGACGTGATCGATCCCGTCGACGGCGGCAGGGTTTACGATCAGCGTGTCACCTTCGAGAACCGCGCCGGCCAGAGCTACGACCGGGTCGACGCCGGGCAGATGGATGACCTGATCGCAGCCGCTTCCTAAATCGACACGCTCAAGGCAGGACATGAACAGAGACGAATTGCTCGGCGAGATCGCGCGCCTGATCGTGGTCGACCCCAAGGCCAGCGAACGGCCCTGGGACGGATACGCGCTGATCGCCTGGTACGGCGACGGCATCAGCCGCCTCAACGGCTTCCGCTACGACAAGGGCCAGCCGGGCGAACCGCTGACGCCGTCGGGCGTCGAGATCGAGAACCGCCTGGAACAACTGCGCAAGGTCACCCAGGTCGCCGGCAAGGCGCCGTGGCGGGTCTGCATCGTGCGCATCCACCGTGCCGACGCCGAAGTCGCGATCGACTTCGAATACGAAGACCCGGGCCGCTGGTACGTCACCCCCGACAGCGTCGCCGAGATCGCCGAGCGCGTACGTCCGTGCTGAGGCACTGAGCGAGCCCGCGCCGCTCCTGGGTAGGAGCGGCGCAAGCCGCGACAACCGGAGAGGTGTACGTCAGCGCCTCTTCCCGAGGCCCGGAAAACGACTCGAACAACCAAAGCCGGTGCAGCGGCCGGTCTTCGGCCGCTGCGCTATCGATCATCGCCGCGTTGGGTCGCGGCTCGCGCCGCTCCTACCCCTTGAAGCAGTGCCGGCCTGCGCCGTGGACCGCTCTGCGCCCTGCCGTCAGAATGCAGACGTCTGCCCGAGCGTCCCTTCGAGGCGAGCATCGGATGAGTTTTCTCCAGCGACTGCGCGTCGACAGCTTCACCCTGGCCCTGCTGGCGGCGGTCGCGCTGGCCTGGTGGTTTCCGCTCGGCGGCGCGCCGGCCACGGCGCTCGACGGCTTCACCAATATCGCCATCGCCGCGCTGTTCTTCCTGCACGGCGCGCGCCTGTCGCGCGAGGCGGTTCTCGCCGGTGCGCTGCATTGGCGCCTGCATCTGCTGATCTTCGCCAGCACCTTCGTGCTGTTTCCCTTGCTCGGCCTGGCGCTGAAGCCCTTGTCCGGGCGCCTGCTGACGCCGGAGTTGTATCTGGGGCTGCTGTTCCTGTGCACCCTGCCCTCGACCGTGCAGTCCTCGATCGCCTTCACCTCGATGGCCGGCGGCAACGTGCCCGCGGCGGTGTGCAGCGCCTCGGCCTCGAGCCTGCTCGGCGTGTTCCTGACGCCCTTGCTGATGACTGCGCTGGCCGGCGCGCAAGGCGCGATGGCGCATCCGGCCGAGGCCATCGCCAAGATCATGCTGCAGCTGTTGTTCCCGTTCGTCGCCGGGCATCTGCTGCGGCGCTGGATCGGCGGCTGGGTCGAACGCCGGCGCGCGCTGTTGCGCTACACCGACCAGGGCACGGTGCTGCTGGTGGTCTACACCGCGTTCGCGGCCTCGGTCGCTACCGGGCTGTGGCAGAGCACGCCGGTGCAGGCCTTGTACGTCGTGTTCGGCGTGTGTGCGCTGCTGCTCGCGGTGGTCATGCTCGCCACGACCTTCGCCGCGCGTCGCCTCGGCTTTTCGCGCGAGGACGAAATCGCGATCGTGTTCTGCGGTTCCAAGAAGAGCCTGGCCACCAGCGTGCCGATGGCCAAGATTCTGTTCGCGAGCAGCGCGCTCGGCGCGATCGTGCTGCCGGTGATGGTGTTCCATCAGATCCAGCTGATCGTCTGCGCGCATGTCGCGCGCCGTTATGCGCGCCAAGCGAAAACCGCGGTGTTGCCGGAACAGGTCGCCGACTGAATCCCGCCGCGCTCGGCCGAACCGCTCAGCGCGCGTCCTTGACCACCTCGCCGCCCTTGATCACCACCGGCACGGCTTCGAGCAAGGCGACGTTCCGGGTCGGGTCGCCGGCGACCGCGATGATGTCGCCCCAGCGGCCTTTCTCGATCACCCCGACGTCCTTGCTGCCCAGCGCTTCGGCCGCGTTCGCGGTCGCCGCCTGGATGGCCTGCGCCGCGCTCATGCCGTAGCGCTGCATCACCGCGAACTGGCGGCCGTTCTGGCCATGCGGATAGACCCCGGTGTCGGTGCCGTAGACCATCTTCACTCCGGCCTGATGGGCGCGACGGAAGTTCTCGCGCTGGATGTCGGCGACTTCGCGGTCCTTGCGCAGGTTGTCTTCGAGCACGCCGTTCTTCTTGCCCTCGACCTGGGTGTAGTCGGTGTTGTAGATGTCCATCGATAACCAGGTACCGTGCTGCCTGGCCAGGCGGATGCCTTCCTCGTCGATCAGGCTGGCGTGCTCGATGGTGTCGATGCCGGCGCGGATCGCGTCCTTGATACCGCTGGTGCCGTGCGCGTGCGCGGCGACCTTGAGACCCCAGCGATGCGCCTCGTCGGCGACCGCCTTCATTTCCTCCAGGCTCAGCTGCTGTTGGCCGGGTTCGGTGTTGCGCGAAAACACGCCGCCGGTGGCGCAGATCTTGATCACCTGCGCGCCGTACTTGCGCAGCTCGCGCACGCGCTGGCGCGCCTGCTCGGGCGAGTCGGCGTTGAAGGGGCTGCGCTGCTGCATCGACGGCGGGAAGAAGGTCGAGTCGCAATGGCCGCCGGTGGCGCCGAAGCCGTAGGCGGCCGAGACGATGCGCGGACCGCTGAGCTTGCCCTCGTCGATGGCCTGGCGCAGGCCGACGTCGTTCCAGGCGTCGGCGCCGAGATTGCGCACCGTGGTGAAGCCGGCGGCCAGCGTGTCCTGGGCGTGCTTGACCGCGAGCACCGACCAGAAGCGGTCGTTGAACTGCAGGCTGGTATAGCCGCCGTAGGTCGGGTCGGCATCGAGATGGGTGTGCATGTCGATCAGGCCCGGCAGCAGGGTCATGCCGGCCAGGTCGAGGCGCTTGGCACCGGCCGGCGCGGCATCGCCGGCACGGCCGACCTCGACGATGCGGCCGTCGCGGATCAACACCTGCGGGTTGTCGAGCAGGCGTCCGCTGCGCGAATCGAACAGCTTGGCCGCGGTGACCACCAGTTCGCGCGGCGGCGGCGCGGCGTCCTGCGCCTGCGCGGCATTGGCCGCCGACAGCGGCAACAGCGCCATGATCGAGCACGCGATCCGGTTTCTCATCGGCGACCTTCCTCTAGCGATTGGGCGCCGGTGCGGCGCGCGCGATTGGGCGCCTGCGCGGCGCGGACGATCAACGCATCCGCTGCAGCTCGAACAAGGGCGCCGACTGCATCGACGACGGCAGCCAGTGATCGATCAGCAAGAATGCGAACAACACCATCAAGTAGACGATCGAGTAGTTGAAAACCCGCATCGCGTACAGCTCGTCGGGCGGGTTCATCAGCTTCCAGGCGTGGTAGAGGAACACCGCGTCCAGCACCAACACCCCGAACAGATAGAAATAGCCGCTCATGCCGAACACGCACGGCAGCACCGAGACCACCGTCAGCAGGATCGTATAGAACAGGATCTGCCAGCGGGTGTATTCGACGCCGTGGGTGACCGGCAGCATCGGCACCATCGCCCGCGCATAGTCGGCGCGGCGGAAGATCGCCAGGGCCCAGAAATGCGGCGGCGTCCACACGAAGATGATCAGCACCAGCAACAGCGCATGGGCCCAGTCCCACTCGCCCTGCATGCCGGTGACCGCGGCCCAGCCGAGCAGCGGCGGCGCCGCGCCGGCGATGCCGCCGATGACGATGTTCTGCGGCGTGGCCCGCTTCAGGAACACGGTGTAGACCACCGCGTAGCCGATCAGCGAGGCGAAGGTCAGCCACGCGGTCAGCGCGTTGACCCAGACCACCAGGATGGTCATCGACAGGGCCGCCAGGATCAGCGCGAACACCAGTGCCTGGGTCGGCGAAACCTGTCCGGCGACGATCGGCCGCCACGAGGTGCGCGCCATCTTGGCGTCGATGCGCGAGTCCAGCAGTTGGTTGATGGTCGCCGCCGAAGCGGCGGCCAGCCAGATGCCGAAGAAGCCGAGCACCGACTCACGCAGCGGCGGCCAGCCCGGCACGGCCAGGAACATGCCGACGAAGGCGGTGAAGACGATCAGCGCGACGACGCGCGGCTTGGTCAGGTCCCAGTACTGCTTGGCGGTCGGGCGCTTGGCGGTATTCATCAGGGCTCCGGCGTGCGCAGGCGTGCGAGCAAAGAGACGAGCGCGAACAGCAGCAGCGCGGCGCCGGCGTTGTGCGCCACCGCGACCGCGAGCGGCAGGCCGAGCTTGACGTTGGCGATGCCCAGGCCGACCTGGGCCAGGGTCAGCGCGCCGAGCAGGCTCGCCCAGCCGCGCATGCCGGGCGTGCGCAACAGCTTCACCGTCAGGCCCAGCAGATACACGAACACCACCCCGGCCATGATGCGGTGGGCGAGCTGGATGGCGATGCGGGCCTCGCCGTCGAGGATGCCGCCTTCGTAGTCCACGCCGATGCCGCGCCACAGCACGAAGGCTTCGCCGAAGTCGTGGCGCGGCCACCACTGGCCGACGCAGGTCGGGAAATCGTTGCCGCAGGCCAGCGCAGCGTAGTTGGCGCTGGTCCAGCCGCCGAGCGCGATCTGCACGCCGAGCACGGCGATGCCGAGCATGATCAAGCGGCGTACGTTCGCCGCATCGGCCAGGCGGATCGGGTGGCCGATCGCGCGCCACGCGGTCCACACCAGCAACGAGAAGGTCAGCAGGCCGCCGAGCAGATGGCCCATGACCACGACCGGCTTGAGCAGCCAGGTCACCGTCCACATGCCGAGCAGGGCCTGGAAGATGATCACCGCCAGGGTCAGCGCCGACACCCGCGACAGATCGGTATTGCTCCAGCGCAGCGCCGCGGCGAGCAGGATGGCTTCGCCGACGATCGCCAGCGCCGAGGCGGCGACATGCTGGCCCTTCATGTACAGCGGTATCGCGACGGCCACGACCGCGGCCGCGGCGATCACCTGCGGCACCCCGTAGGCACGCTTGCGCGCCGACACCAACGCCAGGATCAACACCAGCACGCCGAGCAGGCCGGCGATCATGCGATGGAACTGCTCGCGCCAGGCCTTGTGCACTTCGACCGGACGGATCGCGGTGGCGACGTGGTCGGTGATCTCGTGGGCGCTGGTCGGCCAGGCCGCACGGCCGTAGCAGGTCGGCCAGTCCGGGCAGCTCAGGCCGGCGTTGGACAGGCGCACGAAGGCGCCGAACACGATCACGCACAGCGCCAGCGCGACCGCCAGCCAGGCGATGCGATGGAAATTCTTCGACAGGCCGGTCTTGCTCAGGCCGTTCGTAAACGGATCGGAGGATCCGGGCTTGTTGGTTACGCTCATTCGAAACTCGTTCCTACCCAACTCTGCTGCAACACTCGTGCGGCCGGTCGAGTCCCGGCGACTTGGTTTGTTTCATGCCGTTCCCGACCTCCCGCTCCGGCGCGCTCATTCTTGCCGTGGCTCGCGGCGCGACCGATCGGCGCCGCCGCTCACATCAGTTTCAGCAGCTTGGCCAGGTCGGCGCGCAGCCCGCCGGGATCGGTGCCGGGAGCGTAACGCAGAATCACGAAGCCGTTCGGGTCGACCACGTACAGCGGCACGCCGGCCGGGTCGTTCAGCCGCGGCAGGTGCGCGCGCAGCTCCGGCGAGGGGCCGAGCACGCGCAGGCTGGCCGGGCGCTTGGCGCCGGCCGGCGGTTCGCCGAGCCAGAGCACCTCGACATGGTCGGCGTCCTTGCCGAACAGCTGCCAGACCGTGTCGAGCTGCTGCGACAACTCGACGCAGGCCTCGGCGCAATCCGGCGCCGGCGCGACCACGATGCGCCAGATCCGCGCCGGCGGGTTCCAGGCATAGACGCTGCCGTCGGCCAAGCGCGGCTGCAGCGCGCGCAAGTCGGGCTTGGGCTCGAGCAGTTCGCCGTGCTGGCGGCTCACCGCCGGGTGGTGGTTGGTGAAACGCATGACCCCGGCGATCAGCATCGGCACGAAGAAGAACGCGGCGATCAGCACCAATACCCAACGGTTACGGTTGCGCTGCCGATGAAACACGGGGTCGTCGGAAGCGGAATCGGTGGAAGCGGAGCCGGCGGAATCGGTCATGAGGGGTCATCGTCGGAAAGGAGGCGCTTGGAACGGAACGTGAGGATCAGAGCGGTGACCAGCACCGCCACGGCGAGCGCGAACCACTGCAGCGAATAGCCGCGGTGCTTGTCCGGCGGCAAGGTGTTGGCGAGCAGTTCCAGGTCGCGCTCGTAACCGAGCTTGAGCGCGGGGTCCAGGCGCAACACGCGCGGCGCGAGCGGCGCCGACAGGCCAGTGGCCTCGGCGATCGCCTTCGGGTCGACCCGGGTCAGCAGCCAGCCCTCGCCTTCGCGGCCGATGCCCGGGCCCAGTGCGAGACCGGTCGACGGCGGCGGCGCCAGCAGCCCGCGCACGGCCAACTCGCCCTCGGGCTGGGGGATGGCCGGCAGCTTGCGATCGCCGCCGAGCGGCAACCAGCCCAGGTCGACCAGCAACGGCCCGCCCCGCACCGGCACGAAAATACGATAGACGCGCACCCCGGCGCGGCCGTTGCGCTGCTGGTTGTCGAGCAGCAGGGCGCCGCGCTGGTCGAACCGGCCCAGGCCCATCGCCCAGTCGTAGTCGCGGGCGCGGACCGGGTCGTCGGCAGCGGCCAACGGCCGCGGAGTGCGCTCGCTCAGGACCGCTGCGGCAGCATCGAGCATGGCCTGCTTCTCGACCGCACGCCGGCCCTGCCACAGCCCCAGGTTGGCGAACAGTGCGATCGCGGCGAGCGCGAGCGTCCAGCCGAACAGCCAGGTGCCGCGACGGCTCACCACATCCTCCCGGCAGGCTGCGATAATCCACGCAGCGCATCTGCGCGCGCTTTGCGCGCAGCAAATGCAACCGCGCGCGCGTTGCGCGCACTTAAGGAGCCCGCGATGAACGAGTCGCTGAAGATCCTGCTGGTGGTCGGCTTCCTGATCGTCATCCTCTGGAACCTGGGTGCAGGCCTGTATTACATGCTGGTGGACAAGGGCCAGAGCAAACGCACGGTCAATGCGCTGACCCGTCGCATCGCGCTGTCCATCGCGCTGATCGCCATCATCCTGTTCGCGATGTGGATGGGCTGGATCGAACCGCACGGGATCGGCTCCAACCCGCGCTGATCCCGGCTGGCCGGGCTTGGCCGGCGGATCGCAACGCAGCGGCAACCGCGCCCGCGGCGCATCTTTCGCAACGTCATTCCCGCGAAGGCGGGCTCCGCCTTACTTCGACGCAGCCGAACATCCAGAGTCTTTCGTACGAGAACGTTCGAAGTCACTGGGTTCCCGCCTCCGCGGGAATGACGTCCTTGTAAGTTACACGTAAGCCAACTGCCGGCGCCGGCTTCGCACCGCGGCCGCTGCGCCGCGAACCACTCACCGTCCGCTCAAAAAACGAAGGGCCGGCAGCGCCGGCCCTCGTCGTGATTTTGCCGATTCCGCCGCGTCGCGCTTACAGCACGTAGACGAACAGGAACAGGCCCAGCCAGACCACGTCGACGAAGTGCCAGTACCAGGCCACCGCCTCGAACGCGAAGTGGTTGTCCTTGTCGAAATGGCCCTTGAGGCAACGGAACCAGATGATCGCCAGCATGATCGTGCCCAGGGTCACGTGCAGGCCGTGGAAACCGGTGAGCATGAAGAAGGTCGAACCGTAGATGCCCGAACCCAGGGTCAGGTTGAGCTCGGTGTAGGCGTGGATGTATTCCTCGGCCTGGAAGAACAGGAACAGGCAGCCCAGCAGCACGGTCAGGCCCAGCCAGAACAACAGCGCCTTGCGGTGGCCGCCCTTGAGCGCGTGGTGCGCGGCGGTGACCGTGGAGCCCGAGGTCAGCAGGATCAGGGTGTTGAGCAGCGGCAGGCCCCAGGCCGGAATGGTCTCGAACACGCCACCGACCGCGGCCGGACCGCTGCTCGGCCAGGCGGCGCTGAACTGCGGCCACAGCAGGCTGTTGGTCATCACGCCGTCGCCTTCGCCGCCGAGCCACGGCAGGGCCAGGCTGCGGGCGTAGAACAGCGCGCCGAAGAAAGCGGCGAAGAACATCACCTCGGAGAAGATGAACCAGATCATCCCCATCCGGAACGAGACGTCGACCTGCTTGTTGTAGTTGCCGCGCACCGATTCGCGGATGACGTCGCCGAACCAGCCGAACAGCACGCCGACCATCATCGCCAGGCCGACGAAGAACACCGGCTTGCCCCAGCTGACTTCATTGAGCCAGCTGGCGACGCCGATCATGGTCGTGAACAGACCGATCGAACCGAGGAACGGCCAGCGGCTGCTGTGCGGCACGTAGTAGATATTGGCGTCTGGCGTGTGAGCGTGGGCCATGGCGGCGTTCCAGTGATAAGTGGTGCTGGTTTGAATGGTGCTGAGCCGCTTACGGCGCCGACAGCGGCGAGGACGCGGTCTTGGACACCGATCCTTGCTGCAGGCGCGCCGTGAGCACGTCGTTCTTGGAGAAAGTGTAGGACAGCGTGATCGTCTTGATCTCGGCCGGCAGGTTCGGATCGACGATGAAACGCACCGGCATGTCGCGCGATTCGCCCGCCTGCAGGGTCTGGGCGGTGAAGCAGAAACACTCGGTCTTGTTGAAATAGCCCGAGGCCCGCGCCGGCGCGACCGACGGCGAGGCGCTGCCGACGATGGCGCGGTCGGTGGTGTTGCGGGCGTAGTAGGTGGTCTCGTACTGCTCGCCCGGACGCACCTGCATGCTGAACTGGTGCGGCTTGAAGTCCCAAGGCAGCTTGGAATTGACGCTGCCGTCGAACTGCACTGTGACGATGCGGTCGGCGACGGGCGCGGCCGCCGCCTGGGCCTCGACCACGCCGCGTTCCAGGCGAATGCCGAACACCTTTTCGCAGGCGATGCGGTACATCGGCACCAGGGCGAAGGTGAAGCCGAACGCGCCCAGTGCGACCAGCACCATCAGCCGGGTCATCTTCGGGCTCGCCTGGCGGCGGACCTCGGCGTTGGCCTTGGCGTCTTCGGCGCTCATTGCGACAGCACCCCGGTAAGGATGAAGGCGACGTAGACCGCCACCGCGGCCAGCCCGAACCACAGCGCCGTGCGGCGCGCGGCCGAACGGCGATGGGCGAGGTCGTGCTGGTCGTGGGACTGGGTCATCGTGGTTCGCCTGGACCGCGCAAGCGCGCTATCGAATCGAAGCGCTGAATACGCGGCCGGTCGCGGGTCCTGTGTCCTGATCGCTTAGTGGGTGATGTCGCCGTGGGCCAGATCGCCGTCGCGGATCACCGGCGGCGTACCGAAGGTGTGGTGCGGCGCCGGGCTCGGCACGGTCCATTCCAGGCCGCGCGCGCCTTCCCAGGCTCGCGCTTCGGCCTTCGCGCCGACGCTCTTCGAGCGCAGCAGGATGAAGGCCATCATGAACGGCGTGACGAACATGCCGAACGCGCCGATCGAGCTGATCAGGTTCCAGTCCGCGAACACCACGTTGTAGTCCGGGATGCGGCGCGGCATGCCGGCCAGGCCCAGGAAGTGCTGCGGGAAGAACAGCAGGTTGACGAAGATCATCGTCCACCAGAAGTGGAACTTGGCCATCGGCTCGCTGTACATGCGGCCGGTCCACTTGGGCCACCAGAAGTACACCGCGGCGATGATCGAGAACAGCGCGCCGGTCACCAGCACGTAGTGGAAGTGCGCGACCACGAAGTAGGTGTCGTGGTACTGGAAGTCGGCCGGCACGATCGCGAGCATCAGGCCCGAGAAACCGCCGATGGTGAACAGGATCACGAACGAGATCGCCCACAGCATCGGCGCCTCGAACGACATCGAGCCGCGCCACATGGTGGTGACCCAGTTGAACACCTTCACGCCGGTCGGCACCGCGATCAGCATGGTCGCGAACATGAAGTAGATCTCGCCACCGAGCGGCATGCCGACGGTGAACATGTGGTGGGCCCACACGATGAACGAGAGGAAGGCGATCGAAGCGGTCGCGTACACCATGGCCTGGTAGCCGAACAGCGGCTTGCGGGCGAAGGTCGGGATGATCTCCGAGACCACGCCGAACGCCGGCAGGATCATGATGTAGACCTCGGGGTGACCGAAGAACCAGAAGATGTGCTGGAACATCACCGGGTCGCCGCCGCCGGCCGCGTTGAAGAACGAGGTGGCGAAGAACTTGTCGGTCAGCAGCATGGTCACCGCGCCGGCCAGGACCGGCATCACCGCGATCAGCAGGAAGGCGGTGATCAGCCAGGTCCAGCAGAAGATCGGCATCTTCAACAGGTCCACGCCCGGGGCGCGCATGTTGAGGATGGTGGCGATGACGTTGATCGCGCCCATGATCGAGCTGATGCCCATCATGTGGATGGCGAAGATCGCGAAAGCGACGTTGTTGCCGCCTTGCAGCGACAGCGGCGGGTACAGGGTCCAGCCGCCGGCCGGAGCGCCGCCGTCCAGGAACAGGGTCATCAGCAGCAGGGTGAAGGCGAACGGCAGGATCCAGAACGACCAGTTGTTCATGCGCGGCAGCGCCATGTCCGGCGCGCCGATCTGCAGCGGGATCATCCAGTTGGCCAGGCCGACGAAGGCCGGCATCACGCCGCCGAAGATCATCACCAGCGCATGCATGGTGGTCATCTGGTTGAAGACTTCCGGCTTCAGATGCTGCAGGCCCGGCTCCATCAGCTCCCAGCGGATCATCACCGACATGAAGGCGCCGATGATGAACATGACGAAGCTGAAGATCAGGTACAGCGTGCCGATGTCTTTGTGGTTGGTCGAGAAGAACCAACGCTCGATGAAGCCCTGTTTGTGGGCGTGATCATCGTGGTGATCGTGATGATCGGCGACGGGGTGCGTGGCTGCCATGGCCTACCTCTGAAGAGTGCTGACGATCAACCGACGACCGCTGCGTGCGGAGCCGCGGCGGTCGTGGTGTCGGTGTTCGGGGCTGCGGCGGAAGCCGGAGCGGCATCGGCCGGAGCGGCCGCGGGTGCAGCAGCCGGGGCCGCCGGCGCGTTCTTGGCCTTCTGCTCGGCCAGCCACTGCTGGTATTCGGCCTTGGGCAGGGCGCGCACGACGATCGGCATGAAGCCGTGGTCCTTGCCGCACAGCTCGGCGCACTGGCCGCGGTAGACGCCAGGCTCCTTAATTTCGGTCCAGGCCTCGTTGACGATGCCCGGGATCGCGTCCTGCTTCCAGCCCAGCGCCGGCACCCACCATGCGTGGATGACGTCGTCGGCGGTGATCACGAAACGGATCTTGGTGTCGGTCGGCAGCACCAGGACGTTGTCGACGTCGAGCAGGTAATGCTCGTGGTCGGCCTTGGTGACGAGCTTGCCGGCCTGGCGCAGCTGGTCGCTCTTGCGGTCCAGGCGGCTGGTGAAGGAGACGTTCTCGCCGAGGTAGTCGTACTTCCACATCCACTGGAAGCCGGTGACCTTGACCGTCATCGCCGCGTTGCGGGTGTCGTACATCGCGATCAGCTTGCTGGTGGCCGGGAAGGCCATCAACACCAGCAGCGCCACCGGCACCACGGTCCAGATGATCTCGAGCTTGGTGCTGTGGGTGAAGTCCTTGTCGGCGACGGCGCCCTTGGACTTGCGGAACCTGAACATGGCCACGGCCATAGCGCCGAAGACCAGGATGCCGATCACCACGCAGACCCACAGCGCGAACATGTGCGCCGAGTAGGCGTTCATCGACTGGGCGGTCACGCCCTTGCCCATATTCAGCTGCCACGGCTTGGGATCGGCCGCCTGAGCAAACGCAAGGACAGGCAACGCCGATGCGGCGACGCCCGCTGCCCACTGCTTGAAACGACCGGCTTTCATCAGTTCGAGCCCCGAAAAATCAGTGTGGTTTTCGTTTTCGTGCTCCGCGGGCTGCCCCTCCCGCCCCGTCCGCGCCGATGTCCTGGGCGTGAGGCTGTGCGGAAGTGGTGGCTGGCGAGCCCTGTCGAGGGCCCATCACGCCGGGATCGGCGCTACGGATAACCGAGAAATGGTAGCGGCCGCCCCGTCTTGCGGCAACCCGGAGGTGCTAGCCCCAACCGGTCCGGAAACCGCCCGCGCCCCGCAGCGACAAGCTTTGCGCGCCAGTTCGGCGCCTCATATGAGTGTCGGCGACGGCCGATCGCAGGCGTGACGGATGCAAGTTGCGGTGGTCCAGTGCGCGCAACGCGCGGATCGGGCCGGTCGCCGCAGCCGCGGCGGCCCGCTCCGGCGCCCATCCGACGACACTCATCCGATGGCGGCGGCCGACCGGTTGGCCGGCCTTGCGACGGCGCTCTCGCACCGGGCCCGCCCCGAACCGATCCGGTACAGGCCGCGACCGATAGAAAGCTCTAAAATGCCGGACTCCCACCCCAGTGCCGGGTCCGATGTCCACCAACGTCTCTTCCACCGTCGCCCACGACGGTCCGCCGGCGCGCTCGAGCGCTGCGCTTTCCAACGCGCAGCCCGCAGCCGCCATGATCAGCCCCGAACTGCCCGCACCGCCTTCGGGCCCACGCGCGGCCCTGACCGCCGGCTGGGTCCGCGACGAAGCCGATCACGTCCGCCACCTGCTCGAACTGGCGCGCCTGCCGGCCGCCGACCGCGACGCCGCCCAGGCCACCGCCGCCGAGCTGGTCAAGCGCGTGCGCGCCCGCGCCCAGGACCAGGGCGCGATCGAAGCCTTCATGCGCCAGTACGACCTCGGCAGCGAGGAAGGCGTGCTGCTGATGTGCGTGGCCGAGGCCCTGCTGCGCATTCCGGACCAGGAAACCGCCGACAAGCTGATCCGCGACAAGCTCGGCGAAGCCGACTGGAAGCGTCATCTGGGTCAATCGGACTCGGTACTGGTCAACGCCTCGACCTGGGGCCTGATGCTGACCGGCAAGCTGGTCGACCTCAACGACGACACCAAGCGCGACGTCCACAACGCCTTCAAGCGCCTGGTCGGCCGCGTCGGCGAACCGGTGATCCGCCTGGCCGTGCGCCAGGCGATGCGCATCATGGGCCACCAGTTCGTGATGGGCCGCACCATCGGCGAAGCGCTGTCGCGCTCGAAGAAGGGCGACAACGCCAACTACCGTTATTCCTTCGACATGCTCGGCGAAGGCGCGCTGACCACCAAGGATGCCCTGCGTTACCTGCAGGCCTACCGCGACGCGATCCACGCGATCGGCAAGAGCGCGCAGTCGGGCAGCGCGTCCAACGACAAGGACGCCGTTTTCGGCGCGCCTTCGATCTCGGTCAAGCTGTCGGCGCTGCATCCGCGCTACGAACATGCCAAGCGCGAACGCGTGTTCGCCGAGCTGACCCCGCGCGTGCTCGAACTGGCGCAGCTGGCGCGCAACTACGGCATCGGTTTCACCATCGACGCCGAAGAAGCCGACCGCCTGGAGATGTCGCTCGATGTCATCGCCGCGGCGTATTCCGATGCCTCGCTCGACGGCTGGGAAGGCTATGGCCTGGCGATCCAGGCCTACCAGAAGCGCGCACCGGAAGCGATCGACTTCATCGCCGACCTGGCCCGCAAGACCGGCCGCCGCATTCCGGTGCGCCTGGTCAAGGGCGCGTACTGGGACAGCGAGGTCAAGCGCGCCCAGGTCGACGGACAGGTGGGCTACCCCGTGTTCACGCGCAAGCCGAACACCGACGTGTCCTACCTCGCCAACGCGCGCCGCATGCTCGAAGCCAGCGACGCGATCTACCCGATGTTCGCCACCCACAACGCCCAGACCATCGCCACGATCCATCAGCGCGCCAAGGCGATGGGCCGCGAGCGTCACTACGAGTTCCAGAAGCTGCACGGCATGGGCGACGACCTCTACGCCGAGGTCATTCCCTCGCACCGCCTCGACGTGCCCTGCCGCGTCTACGCCCCGGTCGGTTCGCACGAAGACCTGCTGCCCTACCTGGTGCGCCGTCTGCTCGAGAACGGCGCCAACTCCAGCTTCGTCAACCGCATCACCGACGAGAGCATCGCGATCGACGAGTTGATCCAGGACCCGGTCGAGACCGTCTCCGCGTTCGCCAGCATTCCTCATCCGCGCATTCCGCTTCCGGCCGACCTGTACCGCAGCTTCGGCAATGAAAGGACCAATTCCATGGGCGTCAATCTCGCCAACGACCAGCAACTGCAGACCCTCGCCGCCGAAGTCAACGCCGCCGTCGGCGACTGGCGCGCCGCGCCGCTGGTGCCGGGCGCGACCGTCACCGGCCCGAACATCGCCGTGACCAACCCGGCTGACCGCCGCGAAACCGTCGGCCAGTGGCAGGCCGCCGACAGCGCCACCGTCGAGCTGGCGCTGAAGAACGCGGTCGCCGCGCAGGAAGCCTGGGATGCGACCCCGGCCGCCAGCCGCGCCGCGATCCTCGAACACGCCGCCGACCTGCTCGAGCAGCGCATGCCGCAATACATCGCGCTGTGCACCAAGGAAGCCGGCAAGACCATTCCCGACGGCGTCGCCGAAGTGCGCGAAGCGGTCGACTTCCTGCGTTACTACGGTCAGCAGGCGCGCAAGCTGTTCGCGCCGGAAGCGCTGCCGGGCCCGACCGGCGAGTCCAACACCCTGCACCTGTCCGGGCGCGGTGTGTTCGTCTGCATCAGCCCGTGGAACTTCCCGCTGGCGATCTTCGCCGGCCAGATCTCGGCCGCACTCGCCGCCGGCAACAGCGTCATCGCCAAGCCGGCCGAGCAGACCAACCTGATCGGTTACTACGCGGTCAAACTGCTGCACGAAGCCGGCGTGCCGGAAGCGGTGCTGCAGTTCCTGCCCGGCGACGGCGCCACCGTCGGCGCGGCGCTGACCCGCGACCCGCGCGTCGCCGGCGTCGCCTTCACCGGCTCGACCGACACCGCGCGCGCCATTAACCGCTCGCTGGCCGCGCGCGACGCCGCCATCGGCGTACTGATCGCCGAGACCGGCGGCCAGAACGCGCTGATCGCCGACTCGTCCTCGCTGCCCGAGCAACTGGTCAAGGACGCGATCGGTTCGGCCTTCACTTCGGCCGGCCAGCGCTGCTCGGCCGCGCGCGTGCTGTTCGTGCAGGAAGACATCGCCGACAAGGTCACCACGATGCTGGCCGGCGCCATGGCCGAGCTCAAGATCGGCAACCCCGGCCTGCTGTCGACCGACGTCGGCCCGGTGATCGACGAAGACGCGCTGAAGATGCTCGTCGAGCACGCTGCGCGCATGGACAAGGAAGCGGTGAAGATCGGCGAAGTCGCGGTCGACGCCGACAGCGCCCACGGCAGCTTCTTCGCCCCGCGCGCCTACACCCTGAAGTCGCTCGACCAGTTGCACAAGGAAGTGTTCGGCCCGGTGCTGCACGTGATCCGCTGGAAGGCCGATCAGCTGGATGCGGTGATCGATGCGATCAACGCGACCGGCTACGGCCTGACCCTCGGCATCCACTCGCGCATCGACGAGACCATCGAGCGCATCAGCGCGCGGGTCAAGGTCGGCAACTGCTACGTCAACCGCAACCAGATCGGCGCGGTCGTCGGCGTGCAGCCCTTCGGCGGCCAGAACCTGTCCGGCACCGGCCCCAAGGCCGGCGGCCCGCACTATCTGCCGCGCTTCACCACCGAGAAGACCATCACCGTCAACACCACCGCGGCCGGCGGCAATGCCTCGCTGCTGACCCTCGGCGACTGATCGCGGCACCCCATCGTCGGCCGCGTCCAAACGCGGCCACGCAACGCGCACGGCGCGGCCCTCGGGTCGCGCCGTGCGCGTTTGGGGCGGTGCCCGTCGGCTCCACTGTAGGAGCGGCGCAAGCCGCGACCAACCGGAAAGGTGATCGAAAGCGCAGCAACCGAAGCCCGGCCGTTCGACTTGCCTTGCGAGATTCCCCGTCTGTCCAGGCTCCGGGCGCGACGCTGACGCACACCTCTTCGGTTGGGTCGCGGCTCGCGCCGCTCCTACCCCAAAGCCGTCGCTATCCAGGCCTGCACCGCTCTGCGACACGCATCGCATAACCGCCTACTGGCGGACCCATCGAAGCCAGAGCCGCGCGCAAGATAGCTGCATCGCCCGCGGAGCTACGCCGATGTCCTGCAGATCCTTGTTGTCGGCCGCGTTGTTGTGCGCACTCACGGCCTGCGCTTCGCTCGCTCCATTGCCGGTCAAGCCGGGCGACGCCAGTGCCTGCGGCGAACGCCGGCTCGACCGGGTGCTGTTCGGCATGAACAGTCCGTCCGGCCCGGTCAGCGACAGCCAATGGCAGGCCTTCCTCGCCGAGGTCGTCACCCCGCGCTTCCCCGATGGTTTGACCATCTATCAGGCGCAAGGCCAGTGGCGCGGCGCCAGCGGCGAGATCGAACGCGAGGATTCGCGCGCGATCGACCTGGTTCACCTCGACAGCGCAGCCGGCCGTCAGCGCGTGGTCGAGATCGCCGACGAGTACAAACGCCGATTCCAACAGGAAGCGGTGCTGGTGATCAGTCTGCCGGCGCGCGCCTGCTTCGCCCAAGACAGTGGGGGCACACGGCGCGAATCGCCGGCGAGCTGAGCGGCACACGGTGCCCCGCGCGATGCAAAAGCATGCCGGCATATCGGCGACACGAGGCCGCGCTTGTGACTCAAGGCGACGCAGGCCGAGCCAAGCCGAACCGACACGTCACCGAATGAGAAGTCCGAAACCGCCGCGGCGTCCGCGCTCGTCCTCGGTACTGCGGCCACATCAACGCTTGAAGTCGGTCGGCTGTTCGAGCTGGTAGAAGGCGTCGCCGATGTCCTCGAACTTGGCCGACAACAGCGCGTGGGCGTCGAGCACGCCACGGTTGTAGAAATAGGCGCCGATCTCGTCGGCAATGAAGTCGAGCATGAACTCGGCATCGAAACGGCCGATCGATTGCTTCAGCTCCTCGCTGAAGTAGCGCTGCAGCTTGGCGACGATCAGCGCCTTTTCCTCGTTGGAGAACTTGATCTCGCTCATGCCTCGACGGCTCCGCATCGGTGGGGTGGACACGCCGCCGAAGGCGACGTCGGCAGCGTCTGCCGCGACCATAGAGATAGCAGGGACGGATCGCACTCGCTGCGCCGCGCACTACGACGCACGCTGCGACACACGCATTTCGGCCTCACGGAGTAACCGGGCCTTCGATGCGCGAGCTCCAATCCTCGACCGCGCCGCGCGCGAGCCGCGCCTCGACCAGCTTGCGCCATGACGGCACCAACGGCAGCGCCAGCGCGGCCTGCAGTTCCTCCCGATCCAGGGTGCGCGTGTACAGCATCGTGGCGATGCGTTGCAGGCTCCAGTCGGGCCACGCGCGTTCGACCAGGTCCAGCGCATCGCCGGCCTCGACCTCGCCGGCTTCGAGCACGCGGTAATACCAGCCGGTGCGGCCGCTGGCCTGCACCCGTCGCGCCATGTCGGCGATCGCGAAACGGTCGTTGAGTTTCCAGCACGGCTGGCGCGCCTGGCTGACTTCCAGCAACACCGAGCCGCAACGAAACCGATCGCCGAGACAGACCTCGGCTTCGGTCAGGCCGCTGCTGCTGAGGTTCTCGCCGAACGCGCCGGGGCGGTCGAGCAGCGCATGCGGACCGAGTTCCTCGCGCCAGGCTCGGTAGTGATCGTAGGGATAGTGATGCACGGCCTTGTCGGGGCCGCCATGGACGCGCCGGTCGCCCTGCTCGTCGCCTTCGAGACCCGACTCGCCGATGCGCACACGACCCGCGAGCGGGGTCTTGGCGATCGCGCTCAGGCTGCCGGGCCGCGTATAAGGTCGGGCACGGCCGCACAGCAACGTATCGACCAGGATGCGGCGGGAATCGGAAGAGACGTCAGCGCTCAATGAGGCGTCCTGTGCCGCGGCCTGCGGCGGGGCTGGGAGGCGCGGCGAGTGCCGCAAAGCCGCTTCGGACTCGGAGGCGGCGGTATACGCGGGATTTTCGCATACGCGTCCGGCCCGGGCATGCGGCGCCCCGCTGCCTGCCGAAGCGGCGCGAAAACCGCAGGCAAAAAAAGCCCCGCCGAAGCGGGGCTTTGGTTTACTGCGATGAGGCGTCGATCAGAACTTGTACTGAGCGGCCAGGCCGAACAGGTCGGCGTGGCCCTTGTACGAACCCTGCAGGGTCGAACCGCTGCTGGAGACCGTGTTGATGGTCGGGCTGTCGATGGTGATGCGGGTATAGGCCGCATCCACGCTCAGGTGCTCGTTGGCGTTCCAGGTCAGACCGATCGAGTACAGGTTGCGATCGTTGTCGGGCAGACGCGGGGTGCGGGCGTGATCGTTGGTCGGGGTTTCGTCGATCGCGACGCCGCCGCGCAGGGTCAGCGAATCGCTGAGATCGTACTCGGCGCCGAGCGCGTACATCATCGTGTCTTCCCAACCGAAGGCTTCGCTGGTGACCGGCGTGCCGTTGGCGCGGACGATGTCGACCGACTGCATCGAGTGCCAATCGGTGGCCTGGATGTCGGCCATCATGCGGAACTGATCGGTGAACTCGTACTGCAGGCTCAGCGTATCCACGCTCGGCGTGGTCAGCTTGGCGCCGCCCGGACCGCTGTTGTACTGGGTGATGCCGCGCGCGGCGAACAGCGCGGAGACATTGCCCGGCTTGGTGAAGTCGATCGTGCCTTCCAGCTCATGATCGATTTCCGAGCGGTGCGAGTAACCGATCGAGAACTTGTCGGTCGGGCGGAAGTGGAAGCCCACCAGCCAGCCGATGCCGTAGTCGTCGCCCTTGACCTTGGCGAAACCGTCGTTCTTCTGCGGACCGAACGGTGCGGCGACCGGGTTCGGGGTCACGCAGGCGGCGACGCTGACGCGGCAGATCGCCGAGCCGAAGTCGACGGCGTTGGTCAGGGTGGCTTCGGCGCGTTCGTAGATCAGGCCGGCACCGACCGAGAAGCGGTCGGTCAGGGCGACCGCGGCCGAGAAGGTCAGGTCGATGGTCTTCACTTCGGACTCGACGGCGTTGTAGCGGCCGACCCAGTCCTTGTCGTATTCGGTCTTCAGGCCGAACGGCGCGCTGAGGCTGGCGCCGAGGGTCAGCTTCTCGAACGAACCGGTCAGCGGCACCACCAGCGACAGCGCCGGAACCGGCGTCGCGTCGCCCGGGTCGCCACCGTTGCCGCCGGTGAGCGGACGCGCCAGCGGGCTGCCGGCTGCGGCCGAACCGCCGCCGGTGAACTTGGCGGTGAGGTCGATGATGGTGATGTCGCTGCGGATCGTGGTGGAGTCCACGTTGACCATCGCCGCCGGGTTGTTCGACACGACGGCAGCGTCGTTCTTGGCCACGCCGCTACCGGCGAAGCTGCGGCCCTGGTTGCGGATGCTGTTTTCGCGGATCTGGAAGCCGGTCGCACCGGCCGAACCGACACTGATGACGCCGGCGATGCCGAGCGCGAGTGCGGTCAGGCGAGAGATGCGTTGTGAGGGTTGCATGCGTGTAGTCTCCGTTGGAGTATTTTTTGTCTAACACGGCCGTATACACGGTGCCGCGGGTTAGGCCCGGTTCCGCCGGAAACCCCTCCCGACGTACGACGCCGTATGCACTATAGCGCGGCTATTAACCGAACGCTAACAATACGCCCAAGGCCGCAAACCCGTACCGTACCGATGTCGCAAAGCCACGCCCCACGGACGTTTCCGCCATTTGGCCCCCTCCCGGGAGCTGGCCCGGCCGTGCCCGACGGACGGAGCTGAGGTCATGTTCGTCGCCATTCCCTCGCGCGAGCGGACCCGGTTGCGCTGGGCGACCCCCTTGCTGTTCGCGCTGCTCTGGCTGTGCTTCATCGTCTCGGCGGTGGTGCTGCCGGACCCGGAGCAGCGCCGGCTCATGCTCGAGTGGGGGGCGCTGTCGGGCGGCCTGTCGAGCCCGCTGGCCTGGTGGGAGGCGATCCGCGATGGCAGCGCGCTGCGCCTGTTCAGCGCCTTGTTCCTGCACGCCGACTGGGCCCATCTGCTCGGCAACCTGGTATTCCTGTTGATCTTCGGGCTGCCGGCCGAACGCGCGATGGGGCCTTGGCGGCTGCTGGCGCTGTTCCTGTGCGGCGGCGCGGTCGCCAACCTGGCCGCGGTGATCGCGATCGGCACCCCCGACCGGCTGATCATCGGCGCCAGCGGCGCGGTCTCGGCCTTGATCGGCGCCTACCTGGCCCTGTTCCCGAACGCCAAGCTCGGAGTCGTGGTGCCGCTTGGGTTGTTCCTGCAGTTCGTCAAAGTCCCGGCGCCGCTGCTGATCGGGGTCTGGGCCTTGCTGCAGGTGGTCTTCACCTTCATCGGCCCGGCCTTCGGTGCGGTGGCCTGGTCGGCGCATCTGGCCGGTTTCGCCTTCGGCGGCGCGTTCGCCCTGATCGCCCGCGCCGGCATCGCACGGCGGCTGCGGCGCAAGCGGGGCTATTGATTAGGGGCCGGGAATCGGGAATGGGGATTCGGGAATCGTAAGAGCGGCGGCGTGGCGGCGGCCGCTAACGCGGGTCGGCCGTAGCACTCTGCTTTTCCCATTCCCCATTCCCCATTCCCGATTCCCGATTCCCGATTCCCGATTCCCGGCCTCTCTGCGGTCCTCGATCGGTCTTGAGTTCCTGGCCTCCGGCCCCACGCTAACCACAGCACCAGCGTTGTCGCTCCTACGATTCCCGACTCCCCATTCCCCATTCCCGGCTCCACATGGCCACCCTCTACAAAGTCACCTTCCTCAACGCCGGCAAGATCTACGAGCTGTACGCGCGCAAGATCGCCTCGGGCAATCTGTGGGGGTTCACCGAGGTCAGCGAGTTGGTCTTCGACCTGCACGAAGGCCTGGTGGTCGACCCGACCGAGGAGCGTCTGCGCGACGAGTTCGGCAGCACCCGCGTGCTGCACCTGCCGATGCAGAGCATCGTGCGGGTCGAGGAAGTCGAGCGCAAAGGCCAGTCGGCGATCCGCGACGCCACCACCGGCGAGAAAGTGGTGACGCCATTCCCGCTGCCGGCCAAACCGCGCTGAGCGAACGCCGGCGACGGTTCAGGCGCCGCAACGAAAGAACCCGGCCAATGGCCGGGTTCTTCGTTTGTGCGCGGCCTTGCTTGCGTTGCGATCGGCGCGACGCCTGCCTCAGCGACGTCTGCTTCAGCGATGCTTGCTGTCGCCGGCCGCGGTCGCGACCGGTTTCTTGAGTTCGGCCAAGGCCGAGGCGATCGGCGCATCGCCTTCGAGCACTTCGCCGGCGTTGGTGCCGGGCGCGTCCTCTTCGTCGCCATGCAGGTGGCCGGGCAAGGTCGCTTCGCTGTAGTAGCTCGGGCGCTTGTCGTCCTCGCTCTTGGCCGCGCGCAGCAGCACGTCGAGGATGATGCCCAGGGCCTGGATCGACTTGCCGCTCGGGGTGTAATAACGCGCCGTGGTCAGCTTGACCGAGTCGCCGTTGTCGAGCGGCAGCACGGTCTGCACCGAGCCCTTGCCGAAGGTGCGGCTGCCGACCACGCGCGCGCGGCCGTTGTCGCGCAACGCGCCGGCTAAGACTTCCGAGGCGCTGGCCGAACCGGCATCGACCAAGACCACCACCGGCGCGCCATCGAGACGATCGCCCGGGGTCGCGCCGAACTCGGCATCGCTGATTGCGATGCGGCCGCGGGTGCTGACGATCTTGCCCTTCTCGAGCAGGTCGTCGGCGATCTGCACCGCCGAGGTCAACAGGCCGCCGGGGTTGCTGCGCAGGTCGATCACCAGGCCGCGCAGCTTGCCGCCGGCCTGGGTCTTGAGTTTCTCCAACTGGCTCTCGAAATCGGCCGCGGTGTCGGCCTGGAACGCGCTGACCCGCACATAACCGTAGCCGGGTTCGAGCATGCGGCCCTTGACGCTGGCGACGCGGATGGTCTCGCGCGCGACGGTGACGTCGAAGGGTTTGTCGCGGCCCTCGCGCACGATGGTCAGCACGACTTTGCTGCCGGGCGCGCCGCGCAAGGGACCGGAGCTGTCGCCTTCGTCGACCTTGAACGGCTTGCCGTCGATCGCGGTGATCAGGTCGCCGGCCTTGATGCCGGCGCGCGCGGCCGGCGTGTCGTCGATCGGCGAGATCACCCGCAGGCTGCCGTCGGGCTGGCGCTGCAGTTCCACACCGATGCCGTCGTAGGCGCCGCGCGACTGCTCGTCGAAATCCTCGGCCGCCACCTTGTCGAGATAGACGCTGTGAGGATCGAGATCGAACAACAGGCCGCGGATCGCCGAATGCATCAGCTTGGCGTCGTCGACCGGTTCGACATAGGCCTGCTTGACCGCGTTGTAGACAGCGACGTAACGCCGGATCTCCTCGATCGGCACCTTGGAATCGCTGGCGTCGTCGCCCTTCTTGCCCTTGCCGGCGACGGCTTTGTCGGCGGGCTTGTCGGCAGGTTTATCCTGCGCCGGTTTTTGTTCCGGCGCCTTCTGCCCGGGCGCGTCCTTGGCCGGCGCATCCCTGCTCGGCGCCTGCGCCGGCGGGACCTCCTGATCCTTGGCCGGCGCTGCATCCGGCGTCGGCGGCTGTGCCGCGGGTTCGTCCGCGGCCGGTTGTTCGGCGGCCTGCTTGTCGGGAGTCTGCTTATCGGGAGCCGGCTTGCCAGGCGCCGGCTCATCGGGCGCCTGAGTCGCCGGCGCCTGCTGCACCGGTGGCGGCTGCGCAGGCGCCTGCTGCGACAAGGCCGGAGCGGCGCCGAACGCGAGTGCGAGCGGAAGCAGACTACGCAAAGGATGACGCAGGGACATGCACGAAGCTCCGAGACAGGTACCGGTTGGACCGCGGCAGGCGGCCCGGGTTCGACCGGCTATCTGCGCACGTTAATCGGCGCGTTTGCAAGCTTTTGTTAAATGCGCGATCAGCGTCGCAACCAGGTGTTCGGATTGACCGGTTGGCCGCCGCGGCGCAGCTCGAAATACAGGGCCGGACGGCCATGGCCGCCGGAGCTGCCGACCGTGGCGACGCCCTCGCCTTTCCTGACCGCGGCGCCGGCGTCCTTGAGCAGGGCGTCGTTGTTCGCGTACAGGCTCATGTAGCCGTTGCCGTGGTCGATGATCAGCAGCAGGCCGTAACCGGTCATCCACTCCGAATAGACCACGGTGCCGTCGCTGACCGCCTTGACCGTGCTGCCGGCGGCGGCGCCGATCAACAGGCCCTCGCTGCTGCGGCCGTCGGGCATGGTGCCGCCGAACCCGGCCAGCAAGGCGCCCGACACCGGCCAGCCCAGGCCGCCGACCTGCGGCGGCGGCGTACTGGCGACCGCGACCGGCGGCTTGCGAGGCGTGGTCGTGCGCGCGGGCTTGCCCGAAGCCGCCGCGGTGGCTGCCGCTTTCGCCTCGCGCGCTTCGCGTTCGGCCTTGGCCTTGGCGGCGGCGCGGCGTTGCGCCTCGGCGCGGGCGGCGGCGGCGCGCAATTTCGCCAGCAATTGCTCCAGGCCCTTGGCATCGCGGCCGAGCTCGCGCTCGCGGGTGCTGCGGTCTTCGTACTTCTCGTTGATTTGCGCGACCAGCGCGGCACGCGCCTTGCGGTCTTTCTCCAGCTGGCCGAGCTGGTTGCGCTGCTGCTTGCGGGTGCTGTCGAGGGTGACGCGGCGCTCGACGATCTCGCGCTCGATCGCATCGAGTTCGCGCACTTGCGTGCTGAGCTCGGCGATGCGGCGTGCGCGGTCGCGCTGGACGTAGCCGTGGTAGGTCAGGATGCGGCCGCTGTCGGCGACCTTGTCCTGCGACAACAACAACTTCAACGGCGCGTCGTTGCCCTGCGCGTAAGCCGCGCGCAACAGGCGCGAGAGCTCCTGGCGTTGCGAGCCGAGCTTGCCGTTGAGCTCGTCGCGACGCGTCTGCAGGTCCTTCAACGCGGCCTGCTCGCGCGCCAGACGCGTTTCGGTCTCGCGCAGGGCGCGGTTGGAATGACCGACCTGTTCGTCGGCGGCGCGCAGTTGCTGCGAAGCGTCGCCGCGTTGGCCTTCGAGTTGGCGACGCTCGGCGGCGACCGACTTCAACTCGGTCTTGATCTTCTCGAGCTTGCGTTCGGTCTCGCGGCTGCTGTTCTGCGCCGCCGCCATCGCGGCCGATGCAGGCACGAGCAGCGACGCCGCGACCAGCGTCATCGCCGCCAGCGCTTGCGTCGCCGCCGCGCCCCAGCCGCGCAGATCGCGCAGATTGGCCATCAGCGCTCCAGCAGGCTCTGCCCGGTCATTTCGGCCGGTTGCGCCAGGCCGAGCAGGTCGAGCATGGTCGGGGCGACGTCGCGCAGGGCGCCGCCGCTACGCAACGTGGTCTTGCGCGAGCCGAGATAGACGAACGGCACCGGACCGACCGTGTGCGCGGTGTGCGGCTGTCCGGTTTCCGGGTCGCGCATCATTTCCAGGTTGCCGTGGTCGGCGGTGACCAGCAGCGCGCCGCCGACCTCGCGTACCGCCGCGGCGACCGCGCCGATGGCCTGGTCGACCGCTTCGGCGGCCTTGATCGCCGCACCGAGGTCGCCGGTGTGGCCGACCATGTCGGGGTTGGCGATGTTGCAGACCGCCACGTCGATGGCGCCGGAGCGGATCGACGCGACCAGCTTTTCGGTCAGCTCGGGGCAGCTCATTTCCGGCTGCAGATCGTAGGTCGCGACCTTCGGGCTCGGGATCAGGATGCGGCTTTCGCCGGCATACGGTTCCTCGCGGCCGCCGCTGAAGAAGAACGTCACGTGCGCGTACTTCTCGGTCTCGGCGATGCGCAACTGGGTGAGGCCGTTCGCGGCCAGCAGTTCGCCGAGCGTGTTGTGCAGGTCGTCGGGACCGAACGCGACCGGCGCCGGCAGTTTGGCGTCGTACTCGGTCAGGCAAACGAAGCGCGACAGCTTCGGCCGGCGCGCCTCGTAGCCGGAGAACGTCGGATCGACGAAGGCCGCGGTCAGCTGGCGGGCGCGGTCGGCGCGGAAATTCATGAACACGACCGCATCGCCGTCGGCCATCGCCGCACTCGATCCGATCACGGTCGGAGCAACGAACTCGTCGGTCTCGCCGCGCGCATAGGCGGCCTCCAGCCCTTCGAGTGCGCTCGCCGCACGATGTTCGCTGGCGGCGTCGACGATCGCATTCCAGGCCCGCAGTTGGCGGTCCCAGCGTTGATCGCGGTCCATCGCATAGTAGCGGCCGCTGATCGAGGCGATGTGCGCATTGCCGACGCGCTCGCACACCTGTTGCAGACGCTCCAGGCTCGGTGCAGCCGACTTCGGCGGCATGTCGCGGCCGTCGAGGAAGGCATGCACGGCAACCCGGGCCACGCCTTCGCGGCGGGCCAGTTCGAGCATGGCGAAGATGTGCTGCTCGTGGCTGTGCACGCCGCCCGGCGAGAGCAGGCCCATCACCTGCAAGGTGGCGCCGTTCGCCTTGGCCGCGGCGCAGGCCGCGCGCAGTTCTTCGTTGGCGTAGAAGCTGCCGTCCTCGATCGCCGCATCGACGCGGGTCAGGTCCTGGTAGACGATGCGACCGGCGCCGAGATTCATGTGGCCGACTTCGGAATTGCCCATCTGCCCGTCCGGCAGGCCGACGTGACGGCCCTCGGTGTGGATCAGGGTATGCGGTTCGCTCGCGAGCAGGGCGTGCCAGTTCGGCAGGGTCGCCTGGGCCAGGGCATTGTCGGCGGGATCGTCGCGATGGCCCCAACCGTCCAGGATCAACAACACTACGGGCTTGGGGCGGGAAGGCGCTGACACGTCGGGAGTTCCTATGACTTGGGGCAGGGGCCGCCACGGGCGGGTCCTGCGATTGTAGCGAAGCGGGGCATGAAGCCCCGAACAACCGCCGCGCGACGGCGGATCGAGCACGGCCCGGCTCGAAGCAGCGCCGGCAAGTGCTTGATCCTCAAAGCCCGGCGGCGGCCGATGCAGGATTTCTTTCCCCGCACGTAAACCGTTTGCGCATTGCCCGCATCTCAGTCCCTGTCCACCAAACAACGGAACACGCCATGACGAGCCCCCGCCTCACTCTCAGCCTCTCGGTCCTGATCGCTCTGTCCTCGCCGCTGGCGTTCGCCGCCGAAGGCATCAGCAAGGTCAACGGCAGCATCACCGTCGGCTCCGGCGAAAGCCAAGGCACGCTGGAAACCGTCAACGGCAGCATCAAGATCGGCGACAACGCCCGCGTCGCCGACGCCGAAACCGTCAACGGCAGTATCAACGTCGGCGCGCGCAGCCAGACCGGCAGCCTGGAGACGGTCAACGGCAGCATCCGCGCCGGCACCGACTTCACCGCCGGCGGCGGCCTGGAAACCGTCAACGGCGGCATCTTCGTCGACCGCGGCGGCACCGTGCGCGGCGATGTCGAGACCGTCAACGGCGCGATCGGCCTGGTCGACACCGACGTCACCGGCGGCATCGAAACCGTCAATGGCGACGTCACTGTCGGCGTCAATTCCCACGTCAGCGGCGGCATCCATTACACCAAGCCCAGCGGCATCGGCATCAAGCTCAAGCCGCGCAACCCGCGCGTGGTGATCGGCCCGAACGCGCGCGTCGACGGCCCGCTGGTGTTCGAACGCGAAGTCACCCTGTACGTGCACGCCACCGCCAAGACCGGCGCGATCCGCGGCGCCACCGCGATCGCCTACAACACGCCCAAGCCGCCGGCCGAGTAAGCCGTCGATCCGCCTGGCCCGGTCCGCTGAAGGGGCCGGGCCGGGTGTGCGGGCGGGAACCGCCTTCGCCAGTGGCCACGCACGGGACAACGCCCCTTGGACGTTGCCCCTAGAATGGACCTCCCCCACCCCCGGCCCACCGGCCGCTCCTGGAGGTCTGATGTCCCGTACCCCGCTCCTCACCGCCACCTCGTTGGTGGCCGCCGCCCTGGTGTTGTCGGCCTGCAACAAGCCGGCCGAAACACCGGACGCGAAGGCTCCGGCCGATGCCCCGGCGGCGACGCCCGGCACCGCCGCCGATCACGCCTTCGACGGCGCGATCAATGCCGCCGACTTCGCCCAGCACGTCAAGGTGCTGGCCTCCGACGAGTTCGAGGGCCGTGCGCCCGGCAGCGCCGGCGAAGAAAAGACCGTCCAGTACCTGGAAGCGCAGTTCAAGCGCCTCGGCCTGAAGCCCGGCAACGGCGACAGCTACTTCCAGACCGTGCCGATGGTCGAGACCACCGCCGACGAGTCCACCTCGCTCAAGCTCGAGGTCAAGGGCCAGCCGCGCGAACTCAAGTTCGGCAGCGACATGGTCGTCGGCACGCGCACCGGCCAAGCCGAAGTCAAGCTCGCCGCCAGCGACCTGGTCTTCGTCGGCTACGGCGTCAACGCGCCCGAGCAGAAGTGGAACGATTACGCCGGCGTCGACGTCAAGGGCAAGACCGTGGTGATCCTGGTCAACGACCCGGGCTTCCACAGCCAGGACGCGACCTTGTTCGAAGGCCGGCGCATGACCTATTACGGCCGCTGGACCTACAAGTTCGAGGAAGCCGCCCGCCAGGGCGCCGCCGCCGCGCTGATCGTCCACGACGATGCCGGCGCCTCCTACGGTTGGGACGTGGTCAAGAATTCCTGGTCCGGCGCGCAGTTCGACCTGCCGGCCAAGGACGACCCGGAACCGCGTCTGCCGGTGCAGGGCTGGATCACCGGCGACAGCGCACGCAAGCTGCTCGGCGATCTCGGCCAGAACCTCGACGAGCTCTACAAGGCGGCCGGCAAGCGCGGCTTCAAGGCGATCCCGCTGCAGGCCAAGGCCTCGGTCGACCTGAAGAGCAAGATCAGCGAGAAGTCCTCGCGCAACGTGATCGCCCGTCTCGACGGCGCCAAGCGTCCCGACGAAGCCATCGTCTACATGGCGCATTGGGATCACCTCGGCAACCACACCGGCGAAGGCGGCCACGAAGGCCACGGCGCCGGCGAGGGCAAGGCCGGCGGTGCCGACACGATCTACAACGGCGCGATCGACAACGCCTCCGGCGTGGCCGGCATCCTCGAGATCGCCGAAGCCTTCAGCAAGCAGAGCCCGCCGCCGGACCGTTCGCTGCTGTTCGTCTCGGTGACGCTGGAAGAGTCGGGCCTGCTCGGTTCCAAGTACTACGTCGCCCATCCGACCGTCCCGCTCAACAAGACCGTCGCGGTGATCAATCTCGACGCCATGCCGATCATCGGCAAGGCCAAGGACTTCACCGTGGTCGGCTACGGCAGCTCCGAGCTCGAGGACATCCTCAAGACCATCGCCGACGGCCAGGGCCGCGTGCTGCACGCCGAAGCCACCCCGCAGGACGGCTTCTACTTCCGCTCCGATCACTTCAACTTCGCCAAGGCCGGCGTGCCCGCGCTGTACGCCAAGGGCGGCGACGATCTGCTGGAAGGCGGCACCGAAGCCGGACAGAAAGCCCAGGTCGACTATCGCGACCACCGCTATCACAAGCCGGCCGACCAGTTCGACCCGAACTGGAAGCTCGATGGCGTGGTCCAGGACCTCGACGCGCTGTACGGCGTCGGCAAGGTCCTGGCCGGCAACGAGCAATGGCCGAACTGGTACGAAGGCAACGCCTTCCGCGCGGCGCACGACAAGTTGATGGCCGCTCCGGCCAAGTAATCAACCGGACAACAGCCGGTCGCCCGCGACCGCACAGCGAACCGACGACGGCGCCTCTGGGCGCCGTCGTTTTTTCCGCTAGGCTTTGCGGACCGCTCTCCGCGGTCTCGAAGGAACGCGCATGTCCATGACCGTCGCCTATTGGTGCCTGCTGATCGCCGCGTTGTTGCCCTATGCCTGGGCCGCCCTCGCCAAGGGCAGCGGCCAGCGCTACGACAACCGCGATCCCCGCGCCTGGCAGAGCCGTCAGGACAATCCGCGCAGTAATGCCGCGTATGCCGCGCACCTCAACGCTTTCGAGGCGTTCGCACCGTTCGCGGCCGGCGTGCTCGGCGCGCAGATGGCCGGGGTCGACACCGGCGTCATCGCCGGTCTGTCGCTCGCCTTCATTGCCTGCCGCGTGTTGCACGGCGTGTTCTATATGACACGCAAGGCCAGCCTGCGCAGCCTGGTCTGGGCGATCGGGCTCGGCTGCGTGATCGCTCTGCTGGCGCAAGCCGCGTTGGCTGCGGCCTGAGCGACCGCGGCAAGCTCGTTCGTTCTCGTCTTCCAGAGTCAGGCATGAACCCCGCACCGAGTTCCGAGCACCAGGATTTCGTCGACGCCCTGCGTCGCGATGGCTTCCGTTTCGTCGCCGGCGAAGACATGCGCACGCATCTGCAGCGGCACGGCTCCTTGCAGGATTGGGCGGCCTTTGCCGCCAGTTGGAACGACCTGGCGCCGGACACTTACCTCGCCAGCGTCGGCCGCCATCGCCGCCGCCGCCATGCCGTGTTTCGCGCCGATCGCAACGGCACCATCGCGCGCCTGCCGCATCAACCGCACTATCAGAGCCTGAATTACAACGCCTTGCAGGGCGACATCGAGCGCTGGTTCGAGCCGGTTCGCGACGACGTCGCCAACGGCGCCACCTTGGCGACCGTGCTCGGCTTCTGCCGCGATTTCTTCGGCCTGCTGGCGCCGCAGGTGCCGGGTTGGCACATCGAACTGCACCAGTTCCGCATCGAGGCCCGCAGCGACGAAGAAGGCCAGCCCACGCCCGAAGGCGTGCATCGCGACGGCGTGAACTACGTGCTGGTACTGCTGATCGACCGCCACAACATCGTCAGCGGCACGACCACCATCCACACCGCCGACGGCAGCCTGCTCGGCAGCTTCACCCTGACCGCGCCGCTCGACGCGGCGCTGGTCGACGACGCCCGCGTCTTCCACGGCGTGACCGCCGTAACCCCGCAAGACCCGACCCGCGAAGCGCACCGGGATGTGCTGGTGGTGACGTTCCGGGCGGCCGGCATAGCCGGCGCGATCGCGGACTCGAACGATTGAATCGCCGTCGCCGGCGCTTAATCGCGCCGGGGACGTTCCCGCGCACCCATCTCGATAGCCCCGTTGCGGGGACTCTACGACTCGGACTCGGATTCCGTAGCCTGAACAGCGGCTCGACCTGCATGGCCGCGCCAAAACCGAACGCGAAGCGGCCCATGTCGGCAAACCGAGCGTAGCCGTTGCCGTTGCCGTTGCCGTTGCCGTTGCCGTTGCCGTTGCCGTTGCCGTAATGAGCTTGGCGCAGTAGCGACCTCGCGAGAACACCTGGAGACCCGGAGGGCGGCGCGCAGGGATGCGCGCCGTTTTTCATCGGGACAGGGATGTCCCGTATGAAAAAGCCCTGCGGAAGCACCGCTCGTGCGGGCTGGTGATTCAAAGAGAAGCATTTTTCTTTGGTTACCTTTCTTTTGTTGCTTATGACAAAAGAAAGTAACCCGCCGCTTTAGTGGCGGAAGCTTTAGGCGTTTGATCTGGATCTGATCTTGCTGATCGATGCGCGGCAAGACCGCGACAGCGTGGTCGCGGCTCGCGCCGCTCCTACCCTGGCGAGGGCTCGCCGCTTCGATGGATGCAGTCGGCATTGTGGTTTCGGCGCACCCCGGAGGGCGCACGATTATCGGCGGCGGGCCGGAAGTTAATGTCGGACGCTTAATCGTATTAAGTGGCATCGCCGCAAAACGGTCGGCCGCCGGGATTCGCTTAACACGCGGCCAAAGAAAAACGCCGCAACCTGTGGGTTGCGGCGTTTTAGGGTAAAGCCCCTGGCGATGACCTACTCTTGCATGGCTTAGGCCACACTACCATCGGCGCATGTGCGTTTCACTTCCGAGTTCGGGATGGGATCGGGTGGTGCCACACAGCTATTATCACCAGGGAGAGGGTGGAGGGTCGCCGTCTTCGGTGTATTGAAGAAGCGCGCACGCTCTCGTTGGGATGCTTCAGACGGGATGATCTCCGTCTTCTGCGAATAAGTTGGAATGTAGCGAACAGTATTTTGGGCGAAACGTCTTAAACGTGTCAATGAAGCCAAGGCAACTTGAGGTTATATGGTCAAGCCACACGGATCATTAGTACAGGTTAGCTCAATGCGTTGCCGCACTTACACACCCTGCCTATCAACCACCTAGTCTTGATGGTTCCTTTAGGGGACTTAAAGTCCCGGGAGATCTCATCTTGAGGCGCGCTTCCCGCTTAGATGCTTTCAGCGGTTATCGCTTCCGAACATAGCTACCCGGCAGTGCCACTGGCGTGACAACCGGAACACCAGAGGTTCGTCCACTCCGGTCCTCTCGTACTAGGAGCAGCCCCTCTCAAATCTCCAACGCCCACGACAGATAGGGACCGAACTGTCTCACGACGTTCTGAACCCAGCTCGCGTACCACTTTAAATGGCGAACAGCCATACCCTTGGGACCGACTACAGCCCCAGGATGTGATGAGCCGACATCGAGGTGCCAAACACCGCCGTCGATATGAACTCTTGGGCGGTATCAGCCTGTTATCCCCGGAGTACCTTTTATCCGTTGAGCGATGGCCCTTCCATACAGAACCACCGGATCACTAAGACCTACTTTCGTACCTGCTTGATCCGTCGATCTTGCAGTCAAGCACGCTTATGCCTTTGCACACAGTGCGCGATGTCCGACCGCGCTGAGCGTACCTTCGTGCTCCTCCGTTACACTTTGGGAGGAGACCGCCCCAGTCAAACTACCCACCATACACGGTCCCCGACCCGGATTACGGGCCTAGGTTAGAACGTCAAGCACGACAGGGTGGTATTTCAAGGATGGCTCCACCACAGCTAGCGCCATGGTTTCATAGCCTCCCACCTATCCTACACAGACGAACTCAACGTTCAGTGTAAAGCTATAGTAAAGGTTCACGGGGTCTTTCCGTCTTGCCGCGGGAACGCTGCATCTTCACAGCGATTTCAATTTCACTGAGTCTCGGGTGGAGACAGCGCCGCTGTCGTTACGCCATTCGTGCAGGTCGGAACTTACCCGACAAGGAATTTCGCTACCTTAGGACCGTTATAGTTACGGCCGCCGTTTACTGGGGCTTCGATCAAGAGCTTCGCCTTGCGGCTGACCCCATCAATTAACCTTCCAGCACCGGGCAGGCGTCACACCCTATACGTCCACTTTCGTGTTTGCAGAGTGCTGTGTTTTTGATAAACAGTCGCAGCGGCCTGGTCACTGCGGCCCCTCCCAGCTATTCACCAGAAAGGGCGCACCTTCTCCCGAAGTTACGGTGCTATTTTGCCTAGTTCCTTCACCCGAGTTCTCTCAAGCGCCTTAGAATTCTCATCCTGCCCACCTGTGTCGGTTTACGGTACGGTCTGCGTAAGCTGAAGCTTAGGAGCTTTTCCTGGAAGCGTGATATCAGCAGCCTAGTCCAAAAGGACCGGTCCTTAGTCTCAACGTTGCCCCCCGGATTTGCCTAAGGGGACCGCCTCAACTCTCTCACCAGGACAACCAACGCCTGGCCTGCTTAACCTTCTCCGTCCCTCCATCGC
>NZ_CP013141.1:4389571-4455701 GCF_001442535.1 Lysobacter antibioticus
CGAGTCCGCCCCGGCCGCCTCCGGCGCCGAGAGCGCCGCGCCGCAAGGCCAACAAGGCCAACAAGGCAACGACCGCGGCAACCCGCAGGCGCAGCAAGGCCAGCAGCGCGACGGCGGTTTCGACAACCGCGGCGGCAACCGCCGCGACCGCTTCCGCAACCGCCGCGATCGCGACCGCAACAACCGCCCGCAGCAGCGCGACGAAGACGGCTCCTTCGACAACGGCAACGGCGAGAACTTCGTCCCGCGCCCGCATCCACAGGTGCCGGAAGGCTTCCCGCAGTACTCGCTGGGCGACCTCAAGCGCATGCCGGCGCCGAAGCTGCTCGACCTGGCCGACCAGCTCAGCATCCAGGAAGGCGTCGCCCGCGCCCGCAAGCAGGACGTCATCTTCGCCCTGCTCAAGGTGCTGACCCGCCACGGCGAAGGCGTCGCCGCCGACGGCGTGCTGGAAATCCTGCCCGACGGCTTCGGCTTCCTGCGCGCGGCCGAGGCGTCCTACCTCGCCGGCCCGGACGACACCTACATCTCGCCGAGCCAGATCCGCCGCTTCAACCTGCGCACCGGCGACCATCTGTCGGGCCGCATCCGCTTCCCGAAGGACGGCGAGCGTTATTTCGCCCTGTCGGTGGTCGACAGCATCAACGGCGAGCCGCTGGAAGCGTCGAAGAACAAGGTCCTGTTCGAGAACCTGACCCCGCTGTTCCCGCGCCGCAAGTTCAAGCTCGAGCGCGGCGACGGCTCGACCGAAGACATCACCGGCCGCATCCTCGACCTGATGGCGCCGCAAGGCAAAGGCCAGCGCGCCTTGATCGTCTCGCCGCCTAAGGCCGGCAAGACGATGATGATGCAGCAGGTCGCCACGGCGATCACGCATAACCATCCCGACGTGCACCTGATCGTGCTGCTGGTCGACGAGCGTCCGGAAGAAGTGACCGAAATGCAGCGCACCGTGCGCGGCGAAGTGGTCTCCTCGACCTTCGACGAACCGGCCGCGCGTCACGTCCAGGTCGCCGAAATGGTGATCGAGCGCGCCAAGCGCCTGGTCGAACACAAGAAGGACGTGGTGATCCTGCTCGACTCGATCACCCGCCTGGCCCGCGCCTACAACAACGTCGTGCCGAGTTCCGGCAAGGTGTTGTCGGGCGGCGTCGACGCCAACGCCCTGCACCGTCCGAAGCGCTTCTTCGGCGCCGCGCGTAATGTCGAAGAAGGCGGCTCGCTGACGATCATCGCCACCGCGCTGATCGACACCGGCAGCAAGATGGACGAGGTGATCTACGAAGAGTTCAAGGGCACCGGCAACTCGGAAGTCCACTTGAACCGTCGCATCGCCGAAAAGCGCGTGTACCCGGCCATCGACATCAACCGTTCCGGCACCCGCCGCGAGGATTTGCTGATCGAACCGGAGCTGCTGCAGAAGATCTGGATTCTGCGCAAGCTGCTGCACGGCATGGACGAAATCGGCGCGATGGAATTCCTGCTCGACAAGATGAAGACCACCAAGTCGAACGACGAGTTCTTCAGTTCGATGAAGCGCTGAGTTTCACCGGCGCGGTAAAGAAAACGCCCCGCGATGCGGGGCGTTTTCGTTTGTGGCCAGGATGGGTCGCGGGTTGAGAAAGCTGCGCCGAGGTTTGCGAACTCGTGGTCGCGGCTCGCGCCGCTCCTACCCCGAATGCGACCGCTCCTCGGGTAGGAGCGGCGCAAGCCGCGACCACGCAACCTTCGGATCGCGGCGAACCTCACACAGGCTCGCATGCACGATCTGTATGCGGCCTGTGCGCGAACGAACGCTTAGAACCCGCGCCCGCCGCCCTGGTTGACCTGCACCGTCGGCGCCTCGGCCGTGGCCATCGCCCGCGCGGCGAGCTGGCTGCTGGCTTCCACGCTTTGCTGCGAGGCCGCGGCGACGTCGAGAGTGACCATGCGCCGGGTCGGCGACTGCGGATCGCCCTGCACCGCGAACAGCTTGCTGCCGTCCTTGCTCGCCAGCAGATGATCGACCTGAGTCAGGCCGCCGTCGCGCATGGCCGGCACCAGCGCCGCGGCGAGGTTCTTCTGCTGCTGCTCGTTGAGCTTGCCCTGGCCCAGCTCGCTGCCCTGGACCTTGCCGAGCATGTCCTTGTACATGCCGTTGAGGGCATTGGCGCCGCTGCTCAGGATCGCCGCCACGCGCAGGCCGTCCTCGACCGCGCCGCCGACCCGGTTGTTGTTGCGATTGGCGACGTCGCGCAGTTCCGGCGGCAACAGATACGTGCCGCGCTCGCGGTCGCCGTCGCGATCGCGGACGTAGCGCTTGACGTCCTGCAGCTCCAGGTCCATGAACTCCTTCGCCGAGCCTTTGGCCGCCTGCGCCAACTGCATCGCCTGCTGCGTATTCAAACGGTCCAGGCCGCCGCTGGCGAGCGCATCGACCAGCGACTCGGGCTGCACTTTCTGCTTGAGGAAGGCGAGGAAGCGCTCGCGGGTTTCCGGGTTCTGGCCGAGCCCGTCGAGGATGCGCGTCGCCGTCGACAGGGCATTGCCGGCATCGACCGGCATGCCGGCGATCTGCCGCAGCACGCCGTTCATGGCGCGCTTGGGCTCCATGCCCTCGGCGAACGGGAAGCGCTCGCGGAACTCGTCCCAACGCGGCGCCAGCAAGGCTTCGCGTGCGCGCTTGATCAACTCGAACGCACCCGCGGCGAAGGCGACGATAGCGGCGCCCATCGGCGCGATGCCGATCAGACTGCCGACCAGGCCGGCATTGCGCGCGCCCATCATCAGGGCGACGTTGCCGATGCCGCCGGCGAGCTTGAAGCCGCCGTCGAGCAGGTCGAACGCGGCATCGACACGATCGTCGGTGCGCAGCGCCTTGCCGGTGACCGGGTCGCGGCCGTTGAACACGCGGCCGGCGTTCTGGCCGAGGGTCTTGACGCCAGCGGTCACGTCCTTGATCGCGCTGTAGCGTTCCAGCAGTTTCGCCGCCTGGCGTTCGTGGCCGCTGCGGGTCGCGAATTCCAATACCGCGCTCATCGCCACCGCATCGAGCGGACGGCCGGCCTGGCTGGCGGCGCTGCCGGCCTTGATCGCGGCGTCGATCGCTTCCAGGGTCTGCTCGATATCGCGGTGACCGCCACTGCGCGCGAGGGTCTTGAGCTCCATGACCGCGCCGTCGATCGGCGCCGGCGGCGCCGCATCGCGCTGCGCCGACCAGGTCTTGGCGTAGCCGACCAACGTGGTCTGCAATTCGGCCGGAACCTCCACCGCATAACCATGGAACGGCGGCGACACGCGGCCGTCGGCGCGGGTTTCGCCCGGATGCAACTTCCAGCTCAACGCGGCCTGTGCGAGCGCGCCGCCGGGTGCGGCGACCGAGGCCACGGTTGCCTCGAGGGTGTCTTCGTCGACCACCTGGCCGTTGCGCTGCAAGGCATCGGCGACGATCGCGCGCAACACGGTATCGCGCGACCACTCGTCGTCGGCCGGCAGTAACGCGGTATAGCCCGAGGTCCCGTCCTGCGCCGCGGGCTGTCCGGCATACCAGCGCGGTGGGTGGGAGGCGCCGGCCGGCGTACGGCCGCCGGGATTCGAATCGACTGCTGCATTCATATGCACTGCTCCTTGTCGGTGACCCGGGTCCCCTAGAACCCGGTCGCCCGCGGCCAGGCCGCCGGCGGACCCGCATCATGCCTCTCGTTCAGCTTCCAGGGCAATTCGGTACCGAATGGAGAGGCGGCCCGCCCGTCAGGGCGTGGGTGGGCGGCCCCGCCCTGACCCGCGCACTTGCCAAGATTGCGAGGCCTCCCGGCCGGCTGCGGCCGGGAGGCCTCGTCGCGAGACGATGGGTCCGGTGCGCCGCATTACCTGAGGCCGCGCGTGGGCTCGCTTCCGCTGTGCCGGTCCTGCGCGGCGAACGCGACATCGCCGCGCGACTGCTCTTCCCATCCTGGCTGACAGCCGCTCAGCAACAGCAACATCAACAGCGCCAACAACGCTCGCATGATGAACCTCCTTGTTCGTAGACGGACTGCGCTCCTGCGCGTCGCCGCACGCTCGGATGCGTCCGGCGGCTCGCCCGTCATTGTCCTCGCAAGCCCTCGCACAGACTGCGATTGAGAACGGCGGTCGGGCCGGACGGCTGTACCGGGGCATTCGCCGCCGCAAAAATGCCTTGAAAAGGCGCTCCGATCGAAGCCGCCCGGGTAATGGAGAGGGTCGCCCCGGCACCAGCACGCCAGCGACATCCCGTCCATCGCGATCCGTGGCCGGCGCCCTTTCAAACGACGTTACCGCCGCGCCGATTGAAATCCGGGCAGCCAGCAACCATTGCAAAGTCCCGACGTCATCCTTCACGGCTACGCAGCGTTGCGTAATGCAACGCAGCTGCGGTCGTCGCACCCCGGCGTATCGCGCCATAATCCCAGCCGGAGGTGCTCATGCACGGTGGCGGTCTCGAACTCGCGTTGTTGTTCCTGCTGGCCGCGGTCATCGCGGTGCCGGTGTTCCGTCGTTTCGGCCTGGGCGCGGTGCTCGGTTATCTGACCGCGGGCGTGGTGCTCGGGCCCTACGGGGTCAAGGTGATCCGCGACGCCGAGCCGGTGCTGGCGGCCTCGGAAATCGGCGTGGTCATGATGCTGTTCGTGATCGGCCTGGAGCTGTCGCCGGCGCGCCTGCGGGTGATGCGCAAGCCGGTGTTCGGCGCCGGCGGCCTGCAGGTGCTGCTGAGCGGCCTGGCCTTGGGTGCATTGGCGATGTTCGGCGGCCACATGGGCTGGAAAGCGGCGACCGTGGTCGGCCTCGGCCTGGCGCTGTCGTCGACCGCGGTGTGTCTGCAGCTGTTGTCCGAGCGCAAGGGCCTGGCCACCGATTACGGCCGCCTCGCCTTCGCGATCCTGCTGTTCCAGGACCTGGCCGCAATTCCCCTGCTCGCCGCGATTCCGCTGCTCGGCAAGGCCGCCGCGGTCGAGGGCTTGAATTGGATGGCCGTGGCCAAGGCGGTCGGCGCGATCGCCGCGGTGGTGTTCGGCGGCCGCGTGCTGCTGCGCCAGGTGTTTCGGGTGGTGGCGCGCACGCAGATGCCCGAGGTGTTCACCGGTGCAGCGCTGCTGACCGTGCTCGGCTCGGCCTGGATCATGCAGATCGCGGGCCTCTCGGCCGGCCTCGGCGCCTTCCTCGCCGGCGTGTTGCTGGCCGATTCGGAATTCCGCCACGAGCTCGAATCGCAGATCGAGCCGTTCAAGGGCCTGCTGCTCGGCCTGTTCTTCATGGCCGTGGGCATGAGCATCGATCTGCAGCGCGTGCTGGCCGAGCCGGGCACCATCGCCAGCATCGTGCTGGTGCTGCTGTCGGTGAAGTTCCTGCTGTTGTTCGGGGTCGGCATCAGCGCCGGCGGGCTGGAGAAACGCGGGGCTTTCCAGTTGGCGACAGTAATGTCGCTGGGCGGCGAGTTCGCTTTCATCGTGTTCAACGAAGCGGTCAAGGCCAACTTGCTCGACGATCCGACTCGCGACCGCCTGATCGCCGCGGTCGGCGTGTCGATGGCATTGACCCCGCTGCTGATGATCGGCGCCCAGCGCATGCTCGACGCGGCCCCAGCGGAAAAGCCCAAGCGTCCCTACGACGACATTCCCGACCATCACCCGCAGGTGTTGATCGCCGGCATGGGCCGTTTCGGCCAGATCGTCGCGCGCCTGCTGGTGGCGCACCGCACCCCGTTCATCGCCATCGAGAACAGCGCCGACCAGGTCGATTTCATGCGCCGCTTCGGCAACATGATCTATTACGGCGACCCGGCCCGGCCCGAACTGCTGCGCTCGGCCGGCGCGGCGCAGGTAAAGATCTTCGTGATCGCCATCGACGACCGCGACAGCGGCATCCGCACCGTGCGCACGATCCGCCGTCTGTACCCGAAGGCGAAAGTGTTCGCCCGCGCCCGCGACCGCCGCCACGCCTGGGACCTGATGGATCTCGGTGCCGAACCGATGCGCGAGACCTTCCATTCCAGCCTCAAGCTCGGCGAAGACGTGCTGGTCGAACTCGGCGTCGCCCCGGAAACCGCGCGCGACCACGTCGAGCGCTTCCGCGAACTCGACGAGCGCATGCTCAACGCCCAATACCTGGTCCACGACGACGAGGACGCGCTGATCCAGAGCGCACGCGATGCGCGCAAGGAGTTGGAAGAACTGTTCGACGCCGATCGCGGCGAAGGCATGCTCGCCGACATGGTCGAGAAGCAGGGGCCGGTGCCGGAGCATGTGACGCGGCATTGAGGACGCACCGGTGCGGGCGGAAGTCCCGAGAAACCACCATTCCCGTGTAGGAGCGGCGTGAGCCGCGACCGCGCTGCATCAATCTCGCGCCGGTGCCGGCCGTAGCCCGTCAGGGTAGGAGCGGCGCGAGCGCGACCGCGCTGAGATGGTCTTGCGGCGCTCTCAAGCAAGATCAAACGCCTAAAGCTTCCGCCACTAAAGCGGCGGGTTACTTTCTTTTGTCTAAAGCAACAAAAGAAAGGTAACCAAAGAAAAATGCTTCTTTTTGAATCACAGGCCCGCACAAACGTTGCCGACGCGGGGCTCTACATACGGGACATCCCTGTCCCGATGAAAAACGGCCCGCATCCATGCGGGCCGCCCTCCGGGTCTTCGATTGCCTTCGCTAGTGCGGGGCGGCGCACAGCCACAGCCAAGTGCGACGACACCGCCCCATGTAGGAGCGACGTGAGTCGCGTCCGTGCCCCAGATCGCTGCGTCGTTATCGCCATGGCGCGGTCGCGGCTCGCGCCGCTCCTACCCAAGAGCCAGCGCAGTGCGCCCATTTTTCGGTTGCCGTTGCCGTGAAGAGCTTGGCGCAGTTTCGATCTTGCGATGCGATCGTAGACCCGGAGGGCGCCGCACAGGACGTGCGGCGTTTTTCGATAGGACAGGGATGTCCTATCGAAAAATCCCGGCGCTAGCCGCGCACTCGTGGCCTGTGCCCTTGCAAGGAGAGCCCTTTTCTTTGGTTACTTTTCTTTTGGGCTTAGCAAAAGAAAGTAACCCGGCCGCGTCAGCGGACGGAAGCTCTGCTCTCGCTTGGCGCTTTCTACAGAAGCAAGATCAAACGCCTAAAGCTTCCACCACTAAAGCGGCGGGTTACTTTCTTTTGTCATAAGCAACAAAAGAAAGATAACCGAAGAAGTTGCTTTTCCTTTGAATCACCAGCCCGCACGATCGATGCCAATGCAGGGCTCTACATACGGGACATCCCTGTCCCGATGAAAAACGGCGCGCATCCCTGCGCGCCGCCCTCCGGGTCTTCTATTGCCTTCGCTAGTGCGAGGCGACGCACAGCAACCGCAACGGCACGCGGAAGCATCCGCGCCGGCTTGCAGCCTTGCGGTCGCGGCTCGCGCCGTTCTTACCCATGTGGGGTTTCGCTTCGATCAGTAACGGCGTAGCGGCTGTCTCTGCGCGTCCCGTGATTGCGGCTTATGACCGAAGGAAATCCAGTAGGACGCCGCTCCTACAGAGAGCCTCGCCACGCGCAGGGCGAGACTCGGCGACGCTCAGCCGCCCGGGCCGCGCAGGAAGCGCGCCATCGACACATTGCTGCCGTTGCCCGGGGCCGGCGGGGTGAACTCGGCGGCGATGTCGATGAAGCCGCGCATCACCGCGATCTCGCGCGGGGTGCGGTTGAGGGCGTCGCGCATGTCCGGGTTGGCGCCGTGGCGCATCAGGCGCTGCACCACACGCAACAAACCGTGCAAGGCCGCCAGGTGCAGCGGGCCGAAACCGCGCGGGTCCTGCACGTCGAGCGAGGCGTCGTGGTCGAGCAACAGTTCCAGGCCGGCGATCAACACGTCTTCGTCTGCCGCGGTACCGGGCTCGGCGCGCGCGCCCAACAGCAACAACAGCGGGGTCGCGCCGGCAGCGGACTGGTCGGCATCGACGCCGGCCAACAACAAGGTGTCGAACAAGGCCACCAGGCGGCTGCGCTCGCGCGCGGTGAAGCCGAACATCGCCGCGCAATGCAGGGCCATGCGGCCTTGCGCGTCGCGGGCCTGGACGTCGGCGCCGGCGGTCAACAGGCGCGCGGCCAAGTCGGTCAGGCCGAGCGCGCAAGCGACCATCAGCACTGTCAGATCGCCAGGCAGGCGCTGTTCCAGCGAGGCGCCGGCGGCGACCAGGCGGTCGACGATTTCGGCATGGCGCATGCTGACCGCGGCCGACAGCGGGGTCGCGCCGGAATGCGCGGCGAGTTGCGGGTCGGCGCCGCGCGCGAGCAGCAGGTCGACGACCGCGCGATGGCCGCCACCAGCGGCACGCAGCAGCGCGGTGCAGCCCTGACTGTCGAGCGCGTCGACCGACAGGCCGAGATCGAGCAGGCGGCGCACCGCGTCGGCGTCGCCGACGATGGCCGCGGCCGGGACGTCCTGCGCGTGCAAGGGGCGGCGCGGCAGGGCCCAGCCGCGCCAATCCAGCCAGTCGGCCAGATCGCGGCGGCCGGAGGACAGGGCCACGCCGAGCGGGGTCTGGCCGTCGGCGGCCAACAAATCCGGCGCCGCGCCGTTGGCGACCAGGCGCTTGAGCATGCTCTCGCGGCCGAGTGCGGCGGCCAGGTGCAGGGCGCTCATGCCGTGGCTGTCGCGGGTGTTGAGGTCGACGCCGGCGGCGAGCAGGCGTTCGAGCAGACGCGACCAGCCCAGGCGCACCGCGATCGCCAGCGGCGGATCGCCGGCCGGGGTCGGCGAGAACACGTCGGCGCCGCGCTCGATCAGGTCGAGGGCGAACTGCTCCAGGCCGCGGGTGGCCTGATCGCCGGCCGAACAGGTCGCCAGGAAACGGCCGAGGCCGCCGCGACCGGCCGGCGAGACGCCGTGGCGCAACAAGGCCTGCAGGGCCGGCAGCGCGGCCAGGCCGCGGTCGAGCAAGGCGAACACGACGGTGTCGCCGTGAGCGTCGCGCACGTGCACGTCGGCGCCCTGGCCGAGCAGCCAGTCGATGCGTTCGGCCGACGGGATCTGACCGTCTTCTTCGTGCAACTGCGCGCCGAGCTCGCTCGGGCTGAGCAGCTTGGCCAGGCCGGTCAGCTCGGCGGCGCGGCCTTCGCGCAGGCCGTCGCGCAGCAGCGCGGCCGGCATGCGGTCGACGATCACCCGCTCGCCCTCGCCGTCCTCGCTGTCGCCTTCGCCGCTGACCGCGGCCGGCAAGGGGTAGGCGCGGTCGAGCGCGGCCACCAGCGACCAGCGGCCGGCCTCGGCGGCGCGGTCGACCGCGCGCTTGCCGTGGCGGTCGCGCAGTTCCGGGTCGATGCCGAGATCGAGCAGGCGCACCACCAGCGGCGGCGAGGCGGTCTCGGCCTGGCAGGCCAGGATCAGCGCGCTGGCGCCGTCGGCGTCGAGCGCCGCGGCTTCGGCGATGCCGCCCTGCGGCAGGTGTTCGAGCAGGCGTTCGAGCACCGCCGGGCGGGCGCCGCGCGCGGCTTCGAGCAAGGGCGTGCGTTGTTGGGTGTCGATCGCGCCGGCGTCGGCACCGGCGGCGAGCAGGGCGGTGACGATGTCGAGGTGACCGGCGAACGCGGCCACGTGCAGGGCGCTGCGGCGCTGGCCGTCGCGGGCGTCGATGCGCGCCTTGTGCTTGAGCAGCAGTTGCACGCCGGCCGGGTCGTCCTCGTCGCCGCCGGCCGCGGCCAGCAGCGCCGGGGCGCCGCCGGGCTGTTCGGTCTTGGCGCCGCGTTCGAGCAGGAACTTGGCCAGGCGCCAGTTGCCGCTGGCGCAGGCCACGCCGAGCGGGGAGAAACCGTCGTGATTGACCGGATCGAGTTCGGCCTGGGCATCGCGCAACAAGGCGGCGACGCCGGGGTCGGAACTGCGCGCGGCGTGGTGCAGCGGGGTGTTGCCTTCGTGATCGGCCAGGCGCGGGTCGGCGCCGTTGGCGAGCAGGGTCATGACCGCGTCGGGGCGGCCGTGCCAGCTGTCGCGGGTGGCGGCCAGCAGCGGGGTCATACCGGCGGTGGCAGCGTTCAGATCGACGCCGGCGCCGATCAGGGCGCGCAGCAGGCGCAAGTCGGGCAGCACCGCAGCCAGCACCGGCAGGCTGCGCCGGTCGCGATCCTCGGTGGCCGGCAGCACATTGACGTCGGCGCCGAGCTCGATCAGCTCCAGCGCGCGCTCGACCTTGCCGGCGCGCGCCGCCGCGTACAGGGCCGGCTCCAACGCTTCGTCGTCGCCGAGTTCGTCGACCTGGGTGACGGTGTCGAGCTCGGGGTCGAAATCGACACCGGGCAGGTAGTCGGCCGGCGCGATCCGCTGCAACAGCACGTGCAGGGCCGGCGAGACCAGGGCGAACACCACTGCGAGCGTCCAACGCAGGCCATCGCTCAACAGGCCCGGCCAGGCCAGCACCAGGATCAGCCCGACCAGGCCGGCGACGATGGCCGCCACGCCAAGGCCGCGCCAGGCGCCGAGATCGAGGTCGGGCAGCCGCGCCCATTGCGGCGCCAGCGCCGCGCCTTCGCGCTCGGCCTCCTGCCACAGCGGCCACAAGCGCCACAGCGCCAACAGCGCCAGCCCGGCGACCACGCTCAGGCCCAGCACCGCCAGCAGCGAACCGCTCTGCAACAACGCGCTCAGCGGCCAGGCCACGAGCACGGCGGTGGCGGCGGTCGCCCCACCCCACAGCGTCGCCAGCACCGGCAATTCGCTGCGCCACTGCGGCGCGGCGTCGCGCCGCTGCCACAGGCGCGCGGCGATCGCGAACGCCGGCTGTGCCAGCGCGCCGCCGATCAGCGCCGCCAACGCCCCGCCGACGCTGCCGCCGAAACCGGTCGCCAGGGCCAGCACCAGGCCGGCGGCGAGCGCGAGGGCGAGATCGCGGGACGAGGCGCGCGAGGTCTGAGCGTCAGGCATCGGGTGTTCGCGCCTCCTCGAGGGCCGGCGGGAACTGGAGATGGAAACCGCGCAGGCGCAGGTTCTCCCGGACCACCGCGGCATCGGCGCGAGCGAGTTTGCGTTCCGGGGTCAACGCGGTTTCGAGCACGAACTGCAGGGAGCCCAGTTGATCGCGGACAGCGTCGGGCAAACGGGCGAAATCGTCGCGCTCGCTCAAAAACACATAGGTGTCTGCCTTGCGGAGACTTTTGTAAACGTAGGCTTGCATTAGGGCGGGCGGGTACGGCCGGGGGACGGGTTTTTCTGCGCCGCAGATGTGATGTACAGCATACCCGCCCCTCCGGGTGTCGCGAACCTGGACGTTCAGCGCCAGGCGCAAGCCGAAGTGGTAGGACCGCCCCGTCGACGATCCAGTCGTGCGGACGGCGGCCCCGATGGGCGGCGTCCCGGTCCTATCTGCGAACGCCGGGCCGTATCAATGATACCCGGCGTCGGCGGCGATCTTGCCGCGGAACACGCGATACGACCAATACGTGTAGCCGAGGATCGCCGGCAGCAGCACCACCAGCCCGGCCAGCACGAAGCCCTGCGACGACGGCGGCGAGGCCGCGTCCCAGATCGACAGCCCCGGCACGATGTTCGGCCAGATCCCCAGCACCAGGCCGAGGAAGCCGAGCACGAAGAACAGCAGGGCGTAGACGAAGGGCTGGGCGTCGTTGCCCTCGCGCATCACCGCGCGCCACAGGGCGTAGGCGTTGCCGATCACCAGCAGCGGCACCGGGAACAGCCAGTAGAAATTCCCGCCCTCGAACCAGCGCGCCATGATCCGCGAGTCCAGGAACGGCAGCCAGGCGCTGACCAGGCCGATGAACACCGCCACCACCAGTACCAGCGGCCGCGCCAGGGTGCGGGCGATCTGCTGCATGCGGCCGTCGGTCTTGAGGATCAGCCAGGTCGAACCGAGCAGTGCATAACCGAACACCACCGCCGCGCCGGTCAGCATCGAGAACGGGCTGAACCAGTCGAACACGCCGCCGACGTACTTGCCTTCCTGCATCGGCATGCCTTCGACGATCGCGCCGAGGATCAAGCCTTGCGCGAACGCGCAGAAGATCGAGCCCAGCGCGAACGCCGCGCCCCAGGCTGGCTTGGCGCGCCGCGCCTTGAAACGGAACTCGAAGGCGACGCCGCGGAACACCAGCGCGATCAACATCAGCAACACCGGCAGATACAGCGCCGACAGCACCAGCGCATACGCTTTCGGGAACGCGGCGAGCAAGCCCGCGCCTCCGAGCACCAGCCAGGTTTCGTTGCCGTCCCAGATTGGGGCGGCGGTGTTCATCATGTGATCGAGCTGGCCCTCGTCCTCGGCGAACGGCGCCAGGATGCCGAGGCCGAGCACGAAACCGTCGAGCAACACGTACATCAGCACGCCGAAGCCGATCACGCCGAACCAGATCACGGGCAGCCAGTATTCCATCGTCCTTACTCCATCGTGCTTTGCGTGAGCGCGCGAAACCGGTGTGCGCCGGCGCGCGCCGGGCCGGCGCCTAGGCGTCGGCTTCGCTGGATTCGTCCGGCAGCGACAGCGGTCGCGCCGGGGTCTTTTCGCCCTGCTCGTTGCGCGGTGGCGGTTCGTGCGGATGCGGGCCCTTGCGGATCAGCTTGACCAGATAGCCGATGCCGGCGCCGAAGACCACGAAGTAGACCACCGCGAACACGATCAGCGAGGTCATCACGCTGGCCGCCGCGATCGGGCTGACCGCATCGGCGGTACGCAACAAGCCATAGATCACGTACGGCTGGCGGCCGATCTCGACCACGTACCAACCCGACAGCAAGGCGACGAAACCGCTCAGGGTCAGCACGCGCCAGCCCCACAACGTCGCGCGCGATTGGTACAAACGCCCACGCCACCATTGCCATAGCGAGAACAGCACCAGCAGCAGCATCGCCACGCCGAGCCCGACCATGATGCGGAAGGCGTAGAACACCGGCTTGACCGGAGGCCGCTCGCTGGCCGGGACCGACTTGAGCGGCTGGATGTCGCCGTCGAGGGTGTGGGTGAGGATCAGGCTGCCGAGCTTGGGCACCGCGATTTCGTAGTCGTTGCGTTCGGCCTTTTCGTTCGGCACCGCGAACAGGATCAACGGCACGCCTTCGCCGGGCGCGCCCGACTCCCAGTGCGCCTCCATCGCCGCGACCTTGATCGGCTGATGCTCGCGCACGTTCAAACCGTGCAGGTCGCCGACGAACACCTGCGCCGGCACCGTGATCGCGGCGAAGATCACCGCCGCCTTGAGCATGCGCTTGCCGGCTTCGACGTGCACGCCGCGCAGCAGATACGAGGCCGCGACGCCGCCGATCACGAAGCAGGTGGTGATGAACGCCGCCAGCACCATGTGGGCGAGGCGATAGGGGAACGACGGGTTGAAAACGATCGCCCACCAGCTGTCGGGCTCGAACACGCCTTCGACGATCTTGTAGCCGGCCGGCGTCTGCATCCAACTGTTGGCCGAGATGATCCAGAACGTAGAAATCAGCGTGCCCAGCGCGACCATGCAGGTGGCGAGGAAATGCATGCGTTCCTTGACCCGGCTCCAGCCGAACAGCATCACCCCGAGGAAGGTCGCTTCGAGGAAGAACGCGGTCAGCACCTCGTAGGACAGCAGCGGGCCGAGGATATTGCCGGCCTGCTCGCTGAGCACCGCCCAGTTGGTGCCGAACTGGAAACTCATGACGATGCCCGAGACCACGCCCATGCCGAACGACACGGCGAAGACCTTGGTCCAGAAGAAGTACAGATCGCGCCAGAGCGTGTCGCGGGTGCGCAGCCAGCGCCATTCGACGAAGGCCAGCCAACTGGCCAGGCCGATGGTGAAGGCCGGGAACAGGATGTGGAACGAGATCACGAAGCCGAACTGGATACGCGACAGCAGCAGGGCGTCCACGTGTATTGCCTCCACGGCGCCATACAGTGCGCCGGCCTGTTCATCTTGCGCCGCAGTCTGGGCGCGGTAAACGCGGATTACGGCGATTTCCTCGAATCACATAAACCGCAAAGACGTGATCGCGACGTGTTGATGCGGTGCGGATGCGGCGGCGCTGCCCACTGGCGACCGCGGCAAGATCGCGTCGCCTCAAGGCTTCGATGAGATCGCGAACGCGCTTGCCGGGCCCGGGACTGCATCACGAAACCGCGCGTTTGCGGCCGGACTCGTGCGACAAAATGCGACACGCGGCCATGGCGCGCGCGCGGCCGCTGCGAAGGGCGATCCGCGCCGGCGCGGCGATGCGCCTGAGGCCGGTTGCGGCAAAGCCGGCGAGCAGGCTCGGACAAACCGCCGGAGCGGGCCCGCCGCGCCGCCGATTCATCAGCCGCGACCCTCGCCGGAGCCGGCGATCATGGGCCTGGGCATGACCAACGGCCGGCCCGTCGGACGCTATCTGGCTGCTACCCTGCGCGGACTTTTGTCCCAGAGCCCGCTCGATGCGCCTTTCCTTCGTCACGCTAGCCGCGCTGCCCTGCGCGCTGTTCGCCTCCGCCGCCTTCGCCCAGGCCGCCGCGCCGCTGACCCTGGCCGACACCATGGCCAACCCGGACTGGATCGGAGCGCCGGTCGAACGCGCCTGGTGGAGTTGGGACGGCCAGCGCGTGCAGTACCAGCTCAAGCGCGACGACTCGATCATCCGCGACACCTGGCAGGTGGGCGTCGCTGGCGGTACGCCGCAGCGCCTCGACGGCGCCGCGCGCAACGATCTCGACGGCGCCAGTCCGGCCTACGACGCCCAGCGCACACGCATGGCCTTCGTGCGCAACGGCGACATCTTCGTGCGCGACCTGCGCAGCGGCGCGCTGACCCAGGTCACCCGCAGCAACGACACCGAGTCGCGTCCGCAGTGGAGCCGCGACGGCAACCTGGTGTTCCGCGTCGATAACCAGTGGTACCAGTGGCGCGCCGGCCAAGGCCTGAGCCAGGCGGCCCAGGTCCGCGCCGAGAACGACCCGGCCAAGGCGCCGAAAGCCGACGATCTGCGCGAACGCCAGCTCGCCATGCTGCAGACCCTGCGCGAGGACCGCGCCCAGCGCGAAGCCGCGCGCGAACAGGACGAAGCCTGGCGCCGCAGCGACGGCAGCCGCGCGCCGAAGCCGACCTATCTCGGCGACGACGTCGAGATCGTCGACAGCGCGCTCTCGCCCGATGCGCGCTGGCTGCTCGTCGTCACCCAGGCCAAGAAGGGCGATTCCGGCGCCGCCGGCAAGATGCCCAAGTACGTGACCGAGTCGGGCTACGAGGAATTCGAGGAAGTCCGCACCCGCGTGGGCCGCAACGAACCGCTGCCGCAGAAGCTGTGGCTGGTCGACGTCGCCAACGCCAAGGCCAGCGAACTCAAGTTCGGCGGCCTGCCCGGCATCGGCGAGGACCCGCTCGCGGCGCTGCGCAAGGCCGCCAAGAAGGACCCGCTGAAGGGCGAACGCCCGGTCCGCATCGAAACCGACGGCGACGGCAGCGGCGTCTCGATCCGCTGGAGCGACGACGGCCGCCAGGCCGCGGTGCTGGTGCGCGCGATCGACAACAAGGATCGCTGGCTGGCCTCGGTCGATCTCGGCAAGGCCGCGCTGCAGACCCGTCACCGCCTCACCGATGCGGCCTGGATCGGCTGGAACTTCAACGATTTCGGCTGGCTGCCCGACCCCGGCAAGGGCGAGAGCGATCTGTGGCTGCTGTCGGAACAGAGCGGCTATTCGCACCTGTACGTCGCCAGCGGCGGCGGCGCGCCGCGCGCCATCACCTCCGGCCGCTGGGAAGTGTCCGAGCCGGAACTGAGCGCCGACGGCAAGACCTTCTTTTTCCTGTGCAACCGCAAGTGGCCGGGCGACTACGAAGTCTGCGCGGTCGACCGCAACGGCGGCGCGGTGCGCGAAGTGACCGCGCTCGACGGCGTCGAGAACTTCATGCTCTCGCCCGACGGCCGTAAGGTGCTGGTGCGCCATTCCGACAGCTACACCCCGCCGCAGCTCGCCGTGGTCGACAGCAGCGGCGAGAACACCGTCGCCCTGACCGACACCCGCAAGCCGGGCTTCAGCGCGCGCGAATGGATCCAGCCCGAGTACGTGCAGGTACCTTCCAAGCACGGCGCCGGCACCGTCTGGGGCAAGTTCTACGGGCCGAAGAATTACCAGCCGGGCAAGAAGTACCCGATCGTGATGTTCGTGCACGGCGCCGGTTACCTGCAGAACGTCAGTGCGCGTTATCCGAACTACTTCCGCGAGCAGATGTTCCACAACCTGCTGGTCCAGGAAGGCTATGTCGTGCTCGACCTCGATTACCGCGCCTCCGAAGGCTACGGCCGCGACTGGCGCACCGCGATCTACCGGCAGATGGGCCACCCGGAACTCGAGGATTATCTGGACGGCCTGGAATGGCTGGTCGCCAACAAGCAGGGCGACCGCGACCGCGCCGGCATCTACGGCGGCTCCTACGGCGGCTTCATGACCTTCATGGCGCTGTTCCGCGAGCCCGGCACCTTCAAGGCCGGCGCCGCGCTGCGCCCGGTCGCCGACTGGTCGCAGTACAACCACGAATACACCTCGAACATCCTCAACACCCCCGAGCTCGACCCGGAGGCCTACAAGAAGTCCTCGCCGATCGAATACGCCGGCGGCCTCAAGGATCACCTGCTGATCGCCCACGGCATGATCGACGACAACGTGTTCTTCAAGGACTCGGTGATGCTGAGCCAGCGCCTGATCGAACTGCGCAAGGACAAGTGGGAACTCGCGCCCTACCCGATGGAGCGCCACAGCTTCGTGCGCGCCGACTCGTGGTACGACGAATACCGCCGCATCCACGAGCTGTTCAATCGCACCTTGAAGTAAGCGAATCGATGACGAAAGCTTCGCGCAACGCTTTCGTCATCGTCGCCGCCGGCCTGTGGTCGGCGGCGTGGAGCGCCTTGCCTTACGCGATCTATCACCGGCTCGACGAGCCGATACGCTCGCAGATGCTGGAAACCGCCAGCATCCTCGGCTTGGTGCTGGGCAAGTGGCTGGGCTTGACCGCGACACCCGGGCAAGCCCTTCAGGTCGCAGGCATTTTCCTCGCGGTTGCCACACTTGCCGCGATCTGGCTAGCGACACTGTCTTGGCTCGATCGTCGGGTCGATTCCGCACGTTTGGTGCGCTGGGGGTTGCAGACCGCGCCGATGCTGGCCGTTTGGCTGTTCGGGATAGTAGCGAGCGTGACCATCACGCGCGGCATGTCGTCGAATCTGGCCGTCGTGAGCTGGTTGATCAATATCGTCAGCTTTATCGCACTGCCGGCATTCTGTTGGCGCGCGGAGATCGTGGATGCGGCGTCGCCGCCACGCTTTTGGGGCGGGGCTTGGCCCGGCCTGTCCGCGCTCGGATTCGCGGCCCTGATGGCTACGTTGTATTTCATGATCTCTGCTGCGCTCGACCTGCTCCCCCGCGCAGTATCCGGGAGCGATCTGATCATGGCGCTGACCGACCTATCGATCACCACGATTCTGTTTGCAGCAGCCGCAGCGCCGTGGCTGCAACGCGCGCACGGCAGCGCAGTGCTGACCGCGGCGGCACGAGCCATGCATCCTGCGACGTTACGCGCCGTTCTGGCCGTGCAACTGCGAATACAGGGATTCCTGTTGCTCGCGCTGGCTCCGCCGATCCTGGTGATTACGGCCGATGTGATCTACTTCATGCCCGAGGCCGAAGCCGCATTCTCCCGCGCAGGACGCGAATCGCCCGCCCTGCTGGCTCGTTGGGCGGCCTTCGAGCATTGGGTCGACTGGGTGTGGTCGATTCCGATCGCCGCGATACTGAGCTGGATGACCATGATTTGCGTCGCGCGAGCCCTGCGACAATCCGCGCCGGACACCGCCTCGCCGATCTGACCGATGCAGCAAGTCAGTCGTCGCGGGGCTCGCTAGAATACGCCCATGAACGACTTCGACCGCGTACGCGAGTATCTCTCCGGCCTGCAGGACCGCCTGTGCGCCGCCATCGAACAGGCCGACGGCGGCGCGCGCTTCGCCGAGGACCTGTGGCAACGCGCCGAGGGCGGCGGCGGACGCACCCGCATCCTGCGCGGCGGCAACGTCTTCGAGCAGGCCGGGATCGGCTTCTCCGACGTCTCCGGCACGACCCTGCCGCCATCGGCGACCGCGGCGCGGCCCGAACTCGCCGGCGCCTCCTGGCGCGCGGTCGGGGTGTCGCTGGTGTTCCATCCGCACAACCCCTACCTGCCGACCACCCACGCCAACGTGCGCCACTTCCGCGCCATGCGCGACGGCGAGACCGTGGCCTGGTGGTTCGGCGGCGGGTTCGACCTGACCCCGTTCTACCCCTTCGACGAAGACGTGCGCCACTGGCATCGCACCGCGCGCGATTTGTGCGAGCCCTTCGGCGGCGACGAACGCTATCGGGCGCACAAGCGCTGGTGCGACGAGTACTTCTTCCTCAAGCACCGCAACGAGACCCGCGGCGTCGGCGGTCTGTTCTTCGACGACCTGCACGGCGACTTCGAACGCGACTTCGCCTATCAGCGCGCGGTCGGCGACGGTTTCCTCGACGCTTACCTGCCGCTGGTCGAACGCCGCAAGGACATGCCCTACGGCGAGCGCGAGCGGCAGTTCCAGCTGTATCGCCGCGGCCGCTACGTCGAGTTCAACCTGGTGTTCGACCGCGGCACCTTGTTCGGCCTGCAGTCGGGCGGACGCACCGAGTCGATCCTGATGAGCCTGCCGCCGTTGGTGCGGTGGGAATACGGCTTCCAGCCCGAGCCCGGCAGCGACGAAGCGCGGCTGGCCGCGTATTTGGCGCCGCGCGATTGGCTTTGAAGCGAGCAGTGAGTCAAGAAGAGTGAGGAGTGAGTAAGAGCGAAGCGCGGTGGCCGTCGCTCACGGCTCACTCCTCTTCGCTCACTTCTCGCTCCGCTTCAAAATCGTGATGTGGCCGTTGGTCTCCAGCATCGCCACCGCGATGTCGTCGATCTGCGCGCAATCGTTCTCGCGCATCGCCTTGTCGAAATCGGCGCGGCTGACCAGCTCGCGGCGCAGCACGTCGCGGAACACGTGGCCATCGCGCGCGAGCACCACCGGCACGCCTTCGAGCACGCGTTCGACGCGGTCGTTGCGCGCGGCGAGGTAGCCCACGCCCCAGTTCAACAGCATCAAGGTCGCCGCCAGGATCAGACCGCCGCCGACCGAGGTGTCGGTGCCGAGCAAGGCGTTCTGCACGGCATTGCCGAGCAGCACGATCAGCAGCATGTCGAACGAGGTGAACTGGCCCATCGTGCGCTTGCCCGACAGCCGGATCATGGCCAGCAGGACGAAGTAGACGATGCAGGCGCGCACCAGGTATTGCCACCACGGCATCGACAGATCGAAGGCGTCGGTCATGAGCTCGGCTCCGGCAAGGCGAGGCCCGATTGTGGCTCGCCCGGCCGTGCATCGGGCGTCATAGCCCGCGACAGGGTGCGACGGGCCGGCGCGAACCGGCGCGAATCGGCGCTTGTTGATCATGATTCGCATTTGCATCCTGGGGACGAGGACCGCAGAATGCGCAGGCTTCGCCCGCCCGGGGTCCTCTAGCCAGCGCGAAGCCTTCCCTGCCCAGCGTCCGCCTGCGCCATTCCGGCCGCAGGCGTTTGCGCGCCTATCCGAAGGAACGCCGCCTCATGTCCGCTCCGTCTTCGCGTCTGCTGTCCGGTCTGGCCCTGTTGGCCTGCGCCCCGCTCGCCCATGCCGCCGAGAGCGGCGACGCGGCGCGCACCCTCGACTCGATCACCGTGGTCGCCGAGCGCGAGCCGGGCAATTTCGATCTCGACCGCGGCGAGATCGAGCTGAGCCAGGCCTCCGACCTCAGCGACCTGCTGTCGAACGAATCCGGCGTCGCCGTCGGCGGCGGCTCGCCGGTCGCGCAGAAGATCTACGTGCGCGGCTTCGAAGACACCATGCTCAACGTCACCATCGACGGCGCGCAGGAGCCGGCTGAGCTGTATCACCACCAGACCCGGGTGCAGATCGAGCCGGAGTTCATCAAGTCGATCGAACTCGACGCCGGCGCGGGCGCAGCCACCGGCGGCGCCGGCGCGCTGACCGGCGCGTTGCGCGTGCGCACCCGCGACGCCTTCGACTTGCTGCGTCCGGACCAGGACGCGGGTTTCCTGGTCAAGGCCGCGGCCGGCTTCAACGGCGGCAACAGCTACAAAGGCGTGCTGGCCGGCTACGGCCGCCTGTCCGATGGGCTCGGCGTGCTCGCCACCTACGTCTATCAGGACGGCGGCGACTACGACGACGGCCACGGCGACCGGGTCAAACCGACCGCCTACCGGCACGAACGCGCCCAGTTCAAGCTCAGCGGCCTGTTCGATGCGCACAGCTTCGACTTGTCGGCCGAGCACCTCGACGACACCGGCACGTACTACGAACGCCCGCACATGACCAACTTCAGCGGCCGCTTCGTCCTGTCCGACCACCAGATGCGCCGCGACACGGTGTCCTACGAGCACCGTTACGACCCCGACAGCGACGCGCTCAACCTGCGCCTCAACGCCTACCGCACCCGCAGCGAGTACCAGAACCGCCGCAACACCACCGGCCTGCTGTACAGCGCCGGCGAACAGACCAGCACCGGCCTGGACCTGCGCAACACCGCGCTGTGGCAGTCGCTGTCGCTGACCTACGGCCTGGACTACCGCAGCGACCGCCTGCATGCGCGCCAGCAGGCCACGCCGCCGCCGTTCTGGGGCCGCACCGAACAGACCGCGCGCGTGTTCGGCGCCTACGCCCAGGGCGACTGGGACGTGTCGCCGCAATGGAAGCTCTCGGCCGGCCTGCGCTACGACGATTACCGCCACAAGGGCGTGTCCGGGGTCAGCGCCGGCGCCTCCAACGACGAGTCCAAGCTCAGCCCGAACCTGTCGATCGCGTGGACGCCGATCGAGCCGTTGACCTTCCGCCTCGCCTATTCGGAAGCCTTCCGCGGCGTAACCATCCGCGAAGCCTTCTTCAGCGCGCTCTACACCCACCGCGGCGATCTCGAAGGCGAACGCGCCGACAACCTCGAATTCGGCGTGTCCTGGGAGCGCAACGGTTACTTCGCCCGCGCCACCGCGTTCCGCCAGAACATCGAGCACTACATCTCGGCGGTGTATTCGGGCCAGACCGCCTGGGGCTATTGGGAGAATATCGGCGACGCCAAGGTCGAAGGCTACGAGGCCGAGATCGGCAAGCGCTGGCAGCGCATGGGCGTGAGCGTCGGCGTGTGGCAGTCGGACAACAGCTTCGAGGACCGCCCGCTCAACGACGCCGACCTCGGCCTGGGCACCAGCATCGGCCGCACCTGGACCGCGCGCTACGACTGGCAGCCCGCGTCCGGACAGGCCAACTACGCGGTGCGCGCGCGCCTGGTCGAGGACGAACGCAACAGCATCGCCGCCGATGCGCCCGATAAGCCGGGCTATACGGTGGTCGACCTGATGGCGAACTGGAATCTGCTCGGCGACGATCGCCTGAAACTCGGCGCGGCGGTCAACAATCTGTTCGATCGTTTTTATTACGACCACGGCACTTACGGTTATCAGGCCGGCTCGAAAAGTTATATCGGTTTCCCGTCGCCGGGTCGCGAACTGTCGTTGTCGCTGACGTATCGATTTTGAGGATGCGTCGATTCCGGGACGGCGCGTTTGCGTACGCATCGGTGATTAATAGCGCAGATAGCGATGACGCCCGGCGTCGCGCGCGAAACGCAGGCCTGGCCTGCGTTAAGCGTGTTCAGTAAACTTTCTGCCGCGCAAATAAAAAGCCCCGCAGGCAGGGGGGGCCGGCGGGGCTGGTGGAGCGTGACCTGGGGAGGGGTCGTTCGCTCCGGGGGATCACTCCAGGGGAGGGAGAGATCAGCGACAGACGTTGCATCTGTCGCGACCTATATGACCATCCCGCACATGGATAGTTCGTGAAGATGGGAGTTAATAAATTGTTGGATTCAGGACTGATTCATTAAACCAATTCCAGCAAAATCAATGGTTTCCGCATAATCAATGCGCTTCGTCCCAATTAATTCCAACCCCGCTGTCGACGACCAACGGCACCCTCAGGCTGGCCGCCCCGGCCATCCGGCGTGAAGCCTCGCCGACCAGGGTATCGACGAAATCGGCCTCGACCTCGAATACCAGTTCGTCGTGGACCTGCAGGATCATCTTCGCGCGGGAGGCATGCGAGGCCAGCCAGGCGTCGATGTCGATCATCGCGCGCTTGATGATGTCGGCCGCGGTGCCCTGCATCGGCGCGTTGATCGCGGCGCGTTCGGCGCCCGCGCGCAGGCCCTGGTTGGTGGCCTTGATGTTCTCCAGGTACAGGCGCCGGCCGAACACCGTCTCGACATAGCCGCGATCGCGCGCGTCCTGACGGGTGCGCTCCATGAAATCGCGCACGCCGGGATAACGGCTGAAATACAGGGCGATGTAGTCCTGCGCTTCGCCGCGGCCGATGCCGAGCTGACGCGCCAGACCGAACGCGCTCATGCCGTACATCAGGCCGAAGTTGATCGCCTTGGCGGCGCGGCGTTCGTTGCCGCTGACCTCGTCGAGCGACTTCTTGCCGAACACCTCGGCCGCGGTCGCGCGGTGCACGTCGGCGCCGGACTCGAACGCGCGCACCAGGCCGACGTCCTCGGACAGGTGGGCCATGATGCGCAGCTCGATCTGCGAATAGTCGCAGGCGACCAGGCGCCGGCCTTCGGGCGCGACGAAGGCGCGGCGGATGCGGCGGCCGTCGTCGGTACGGATCGGGATGTTCTGCAGGTTCGGGTCGCTGGACGCCAGGCGCCCGGTCGCGGCGCCGGCCTGGTGATAGCTGGTGTGCACGCGCCCGGTGTCCGGGTTGACCATCTCCGACAGCTTGTCGGTGTAGGTGCTGCGCAGTTTCGCCAGGCCGCGGTATTCGAGGATCACCCGCGGCAGTTCGTGCTGGTCGGCGATCGCTTCCAGCGCTTCTTCGTTGGTACTCGGCTGCCCGGTCGGGGTCTTCACCAGCACCGGCAGTTTCAGCTCGTCGAACAGCAGCGCCTGCAATTGCTTCGGCGAGTCCAGGTTGAACGTGCGCCCGGCCAGCTCGGTGGCCTTGATCTGCGCGTCGAGCATGCGCTTGCCGAGGTCCTGCGACTGGCGGCGCAATTCGTCGCCGTCGATCATCACGCCGTTGGCCTCGATGCGTTCGAGCACCGGCACCAGCGGCATTTCGATCTCGCGATAGACGCGTTCGAGTTCCGGCTCGGCGGCGAGGCGCGCGCCGAGCACGCGGTGCAGACGCAGGGTCACGTCGGCATCCTCGGCGGCGTAGCGGGTGGCATCGTCGATGGCGACCTGCGAGAACGCGATCGCCTTGGCGCCCTTGCCGGCGACGTCGGCATATTTGATCGTGTCGTAGCCGAGGTAACGCTTGGCCAGCGAGTCCATGTCGTGGCGGCTCGCGGTGGCGTTGTAGACGAAGCTCTCGAGCATGGTGTCGTCGGCATAGCCCAGCAGGTCGATGCCGTGCCGGCGCAGCACGTGCAGGTCGTACTTGCCGTGCTGGCCGAGCTTGCGCCGGGCCGGATCGGTCAGCACCGGCCGCAGCGCGTCGAGCACCGCGGCGCGGTCGAGCTGGGCCGGCGCGCCGGGGTAGTCGTGGCCGAGCGGGATGTATACCGCGCGCCCGGTTTCGGTGGCGAAGCTCAGGCCCACCAGATTGGCGCGCATCGGGTCGAGCGAATCGGTCTCGCTGTCGAAAGCGAACTCGTCGGCCGACTGCAGGGCCGCGATCAGCGCGTCGAGCTGCGGCTGGGTGGTCACCGCCTCGTACTCGCCCTTGGCCGACAGGGCCGCGTCCGGAGTCTCCGCGCTGGCCGAGGCGCGCGCATGACCCGCCGCGGTCGCGCGCAGGCCGGCGCGGTCGGCGGCGATTTCATTGGCGGTGGCGTTGGCGCCGCTTTCGAGCTCGCGCAGCGCCTGCTTGAAGCCGTAGCGCGCGTACAGGGTGCGCAGCGCCTCGGCATCGCGCTCGCGCAGGGCCAGTTGCTCGGGGCTATGGTCGAGCGCGACGTCGGTCTTGATCGTGGTCAGCTGGCGGTTGAGCGGCAGGCGATCGACCGCGGCGCGCAGGTTGTCGCCGATCTTGCCCTTGATATCGCCGGCGTGGGCGATGACGTTTTCCAGGGTGCCGTATTCGCCGAGCCACTTGGCCGCGGTCTTGGGCCCGCACTTGTCGACGCCGGGGATGTTGTCGACGCTGTCGCCCATCAGCGAAAGCAGGTCGATGATCTGGTTGGGCTGCACGCCGAACTTGGCGAACACCGCCTCGTCGGAATCCATGCGGCTGCCGCTCATGGTGTTGACCAGGGCCACGCCCGGGCGCACCAGCTGGGCGAAGTCCTTGTCGCCGGTCGAGATGGTGACGTCGATGCCTTCGTCGGCGGCCTGCAGCGCCAGCGTGCCGATCACGTCGTCGGCCTCGACGCCGTCGATGCGCAGGATCGGCAGGCCGAGCGCTTCGACGATCGCGCACATCGGCAACACCTGCGCGCGCAGGTCGTCCGGCATCGGCGGGCGATTGGCCTTGTACTGCGGGAAGAGATCGTCGCGAAAGGTCTTGCCCGGCGCGTCGACCACGAAGGCCACGTAGTCGGGCCGCTCGTTCAAGGTCGAGCGCAACATGTTGACCACGCCGAACAATGCGCCGGTGGGCTCGCCGGCGTCGTTGCTCAGCGGCGGCAGCGCATGGAAGGCGCGGTAGAGGTAGCTGGAACCATCGATCAGGACGAGTCTTTTCATGCCGGCGATTCTACGCTGCCCCATCGCCGGGGCTGCGACCGTGACCGCGGATGCAGCCGCTTAACGGGCGTCCAGCGTATGCTGTCGGCCTGAGACACGGAGAACCGCCATGCGCGCCCCCACCGCGTCGCCGGCCCGCAAAGCCGCCGGCCTGCTCGTCCCTTCCCTGATCGCCCTCCTGCTCGCCGCCTGCGCCACGACCGGCGCCGCCAGCGACGACCCGACCGCCGCCCTGCAGGGCGCCGACGTCCGCACCCGCACCGTCGAGAACGGCGATGTCATCGAGGAATACCGGATCGCCGGCCAACTGCGCGCGGTCAAGGTCACCCCCGCCCGCGGCCCGACCTATTACCTGGTCGACAACGACGGCGACGGCCGCCTCGACACCAGCAAGGGCGAGGGCACGGTCTCGCCGGTGTACTACAAGCTCTTCGGCTGGTGACGGGCCCGGCAGGCCGAGAAGCGAGTGGGGAGGAGTGAGGAGTGAGTAAGGCCTCCTCGGCTCGCCGCCTCACCCTCGACTTCCGCTGAGGCGCGCGAGTACGCGCGGGCCGCAGCTGGCGCTCCCATCTCACTCCTCACTCCTCCCGACTCGCTCCTTACTCGCCCCGGCCCCATGACCACCATCCGCACCATCGTCGGCGACACCGAACTGCGCGCCGTCTGGCCGCTGGTGTCGCAATTGCGCCCGCACCTCGACGAGAACGGCTTCGTCGCCCAGATGCACCGCCAGATCGCCGAGGGCTGCCGTGCCACCGTGCTCTACGACGAACAGGACGTGCCGCGCGCGTTCGCCTGCTGGCGGGTCATGGAAATGCTCGCGGTCGGGCTGCATGTCTACGTCGACGACCTGATCACCGACCAGGCCGTGCGCAGCCGCGGCTACGGCAAGACCATGCTGGATTGGCTCAAGGCCGAGGCCAAGCGCCTGGGCTGCGCGCGCCTGCAACTGGATTCCGGCACCCATCGCCAGGACGCGCATGCGTTCTACCTGCGCGAGCGGTTGCGTATCGAGGCCTTTCATTTCGGCGTGAAGCTGGATTGAACCCAGCCGATTGAAACCCAGGCTGCATGGCCCCGGCTACGACCGGCGCTGTGGCTGTGGCTGTGGCTGTGGCTATGGCTATGGCTATGGCTGTGCGCAGCCTAAAACTCGCGAGACCGAAAGACACCCGGCGGGCGGCGCGCAGGGATGCGCGCCGTGAGCCACCGGGACAGGGATGCCCCGTGTGGCGCATGCCCGCGTATGCCTGCACTTGCCGGCATTTGATTTAAACAAAGCGTTTTTCTTTGGTGACTTTTCTTTTGTCGCTTTGGACAAAAGAAAGTTACCCGCGCGCTTCAGTGCGCGGAAGCCTTTGCCTTGGATTTTGCGGGTCATCGCTCGCAAGAGTGCGCGACCTGTTGCCCGCCGCAATGAAAGACGAGCCGCGGCCCTCCACTCAGGAACCCGCAGCCGGTGCCGCAGCCTTCGAATCGACTTTCACAGGCGCCGCATCGGCCGCCGCTTTGTTGCGATAGCGCTCGAACCAACCCAGCGTGTTGAGCACCTGCGCGAGCGTTTCGCTGGGCCGCGCGCCGATGCCGTGCGAGGCGCCGGGGATGCGGATCATCGCGCTGTCGATGCGGCGCAGCTTGAGCGCGGCGTAGTACTGCTCGGTCTCGGAGATCGGCGTGCGGTAGTCGTTCTCGCCGGTGATCAGCATGGTCGGGGTGACGACCTTGCCGACGTGAGCCAGCGGCGACAGCTTCCAATACAGCTCCTGCGCCTCCCACGGCCCGCTCGGGAACCAGTGCTGGGTGACGTAGGACGGCCCGTCCGAGGTCAGGGCGAAGCTGGTCCAGTTGATCACCGGCTTGGCGACCACGGCGGCGCGAAAACGGTCGGTGTGGCCGACGATCCAGGCGGTCAGCACGCCGCCGCCGGAACCGCCGGTCACGAACAACTGCTGCGGGTCGACATAGCCCTTGGCGATGGTCGCATCGACCGCGCTCATCAGATCGTCGTAGTCGTGGCTCGGATAATTCTGGTGGATGTGGTCGGCGAAGGCCTGGCCGTAGCTGGTGCTGCCGCGCGGATTGACGTACAGCACCACGTAACCGGCGGCCGCATACAGCTGGGTCTCGACGGCGAAGCGCGGGCCGTAATTCTGGTAGGGGCCGCCATGGATTTCCAGCAACAGCGGATAGCGCTTGCCCGGCTGGAACTGCGGCGGTTTGACGATCCAACCCTGCACGGCGAGCCCGCCGGCCGAGGATTTGGTCCACAAGGTCTCGACCTCGCCCAGGCGCTTGCGCGCCAACGAATCGGCGTTGAGGTCGGTAAGCACGCGCGGCTTGGCGCCGCGTTCGACCACCGCGACGTCGGCCATGCGCGCGGCGGTGCCGTGGGTGTAGGCGACGCGGCCGGCGGCGACCGAGAAACTGCCGCCGGGATAGGGCCGGCCGACCGCGGTGCCGCCGACGTCGCCGGTCACCGACTCGACCTTGCCGCCGCTCGCGGCGATCCAGCCCAGGTAGCTGACGCCGTCGCGGTCGTAACCGAAGTACAGCCCGCGGCCGTTGCGGTCCCATTGCGGGCTTTCGATGTCGTAATCGAAGCCCTCGGTCAAAGCACGCGAGACGCCGCTGTCGAGATCGAGCACGTACAGATGCGCGATCTGATAACTGCGCTTGCGGTCGTCGTAGCCGAGGTAGGCGATCTTGCGCCCGTCCGGCGACAACACCGGCGCGCGGTCGGGCCCTGTACGATCGGTCAGCGCGACCGCCGCACCGGTGGCGACGTCGACGCGGTAGATCTCGCTCTCGATCGGGTGGTACTCGTAATCGTCGCGATGATTGGATTCGACGAACAGCGAGCGGCCATCGTGGCTCCAGGCCAGGGTCGAGCCGTGCTGGAAATCGCCCTGGGTGACCTGGCGCGGCGTGCCGCCGTCGGCGGGCATCACGAACACGTGCTCGTAGCCGGGCTTGAGGTAGCCGGCGCCGTCGGCGCGGTAGTTCATCTTGTCGATGAGCTTGACGTCCTCGGCCCACTCCGCGCCCTTCGGCTTGGCCGGCAATTTCGCCAGCGGCGTGGTGTCGGCGGCGACGTGCATGGTGAAGGCCAGCCAGCGTCCGTCCGGCGACCAGGTCAATCCGCTCGGGCCTTCGCTCAGGCGGCTGATCGGCGACTGCTGGCCGCTGTCCATCCAGCGCACCCAGACTTGGGTCGAGCCGTCGCGATCGGACACCCAGGCGATGCGGTCGCCCGACGGCGACCACACCGCGGCGCCGTCGCTGGCCGCGCCGCTGGTCAGCGGCCGCTGCTGGCCGCTGCCGGCATCGACCAGCCACAGGTTGCTGCGCCGGCGGTCTTTCATCGCGTCGAAGAACTTGCGCTGGTAGACGATGCGGCGGCCGTCCGGCGACAGCGCGGGTTGATCGGCCCACTCCAGATCGAACAGGTCGGTCGGTTGCAGATTGCGCGGGTCACCGTGCAGGTCGGCGGCGGTGGCCGGCAGCGCGCCGACGGCGAGCGCGGCGGCAAGGACGAAACGCAAGGACATCGGCAAGCCCCTTTCGACGGACGAAGAAGCGCAGCCTAGGCCGGCATCGCGGCCGGCTCCCAGTGTCGTTGGTCGTGTCCGCCGGGCCTGCGTCCCAGGACCAACGGCAGGCGAGGAATCGGCAGCGAACTGCTAGGGTGAGCGCCGTGTCCACAGGGGTGGCGACACTCAGGGAAGATGTCGATGGCTCGCGAATCCGCGCTGCATTCGTTGTTGTCCCGCTGGTGCTCATACCGTTGGTGGCTGGCCGGCGCCTGCGCGGTCGCGTTGTGCGCCTGCGGCGAACCCGCCGCCGACGTCTCGCGACCGCTCAGCTACGACCGCCTCGGGGTGCACATGAGCATCCCCGGCAACTGGAGCATGGCCGAGGACAAACGCGTCGACGCCGTCCACTACATGATCGTGGAGAGCCCCGGCGCGGCGATGTTCGTCGCCATCGTGCAGGCCGACACGACCGCGGAACTCGAGGACTTCGCCCGCGACTTCTCCGCCGAGGCCGACAAGGCGATACCGTCGGCGATGAATGGACACAGCCGCTTCGACCGCTCCGCCTTCGCCGAGGGCACGATCCGCGAGCACTACACACTGAGCCTGGGCGGAGTGAAGGTCCCGCACCGGCGCGAGTACCGCAAGATCACCGGCGCGCACCGCACCGCGTTCCTGATCACCCAGAGCGCCGACGAAGACCTGCCGCAGACCCAGCCCGGCTTCGACCTGCTGCTGAAATCGTTCAAGCTCGCGGATGCGCCGCGCGCCGCCCCTGGCGCAGCCCGGCACTGAAACGGCGCCAGGGGAAGCGGTACAAGGCCGACGATCGTCGACCCGATGCCGTCGCTGGAGCAAATCCCCCTACCCCCTTTTTCAAAGGCGGGAGCGGTGCTGTGGAGTCGGCGCGGGGACGTGAGCGACGTCCGCCCGGACCGATGCCATTCGGCAAGGCGCACAAAGCACGCGCCGATTGCGAAGGGGAGATTCCGCTCAGCGGCTGGACGCGCGCTTCGCCAGCGCGCGCGAGCCGTCGACGATGCCGCGCACGATGAACAGCATCACCGCCGGGATCAGGCAATGCAGGCCGACCCAGCAGTAGTCGAACAACAGGCTCATCCACACGATGGCATGCGCGTGATAGTTCGAGTAGGCGATCAGGACCGGCACCGGCGCCAACAGTACACACGTCGCCAGCGCCGCAGCGGCCGATTTCAGACGCTCCGGCAGCAGCGCCGCCGGCGCGAGACAAAGCAAGCCGATAAAGTCCGACACACCGAGCCAGCCGGGCAGGAACTCAGCCCACGGCGGACGGATCGAGACCTTGGAAAACAGGTAGCTGTCGCGGAAGACGATCACCGCCACCGACAGCGCCAGCAGACTCAGCAGAAATCCGACCGTGTTTCTTTTCATCGTGCACTCCATTGCTTGAGCGGCTGCTCGGTGGGACGGCGGCTTTGAACTGTCATCCCCGCGAAGGCGGAGATCCAGAGACCCCAGAGTAATGCCTCGGTGAAGCCCCTGGGTTCCCGCCTTCGCGGGAACGACGATTCACAGTGCCACAGCGGCCGTCACTCGCGTCGGCGCGCGAGCTCGGAAAAGCTCGCGTCTCCATCAGCGCGTCGAACGTTTAACTAGAGTGGCTGCAGGTTCGCATAGGCCAATACCAGCCATTTGCTGCCGGCGTCGTCGAAGTTGACCTGCACCCGCGCGTGCGCGCCGGTGCCTTCGTAGTCGGTCACCGTGCCGGTGCCGAAGCTGGCATGGCGCACCTGCGAGCCGAGCTTGACCGGCGGCGCCTCGATCGCGGCATGGCCGTAGTCGGCGCGGCGCGGGCCGGCGCCGTAAACCGGACGCGACACCTGCACCTTCGGCCGCACTTCGTTGAGCAGGGCCGGCGGAATCTCGCGCAGGAAGCGCGAGGGCACCCCGAACATGTCCATGCCATGGATGCGGCGGGTCTCGGCATAGCTGAGCACCAGCTTCTCGCGCGCACGGGTGATGCCGACATAGGCCAGGCGGCGCTCTTCCTCCAGGCGCCCGGACTCCTCGGTCGAACGCCCGCTCGGGAACAGGCCCTCTTCCAGGCCGCCGAGGAACACCAACGGAAACTCCAGTCCCTTGGCGCTGTGCAAGGTCATCAGCTGCACGCCGTCCTCGCCGGCCTGGGCCTGGCCTTCGCCGGCCTCGAGCGCGGCGTAGCTGAGGAAGGCGATCAGCTCCGGCATCGCCGCGGCCTCGTCCTCGTCGGTGCGGGTGAAACGCGAGGCCACCGAGACCAGTTCGTCGAGGTTGTCGGTGCGCGAATCGAGTTGGCCGCGCGATTCGTTGGCGTAGTGCTCGCGCAGGCCCGAACGCTGCAGGATGTGATCGATCTTCTCCGGCAGCGGCATCTCGACTACGTCGCTTTCCAGCGTGTCGATCAGCAGGGCGAACCCGGCCAGGGCGTTGCGGGCGCGCGCGGCGAGCCCGTTCTCCTGCGAGATCCGCCGCGCCGCCTCCCACAGCGAGACCGCATCGGCGCGGGCGCGCTTGCGCACCTCGTCGAGGGTGCGCTCGCCGATGCCGCGGGTGGGCGTGTTGACCGCGCGCTCGAAGGCGGCGTCGTCGGCGCGGTTGGCGATCATGCGCAGATAGGCCAGGGTGTCCTTGATTTCGGCGCGCTCGAAGAAGCGCTGGCCGCCGTAGACCCGGTACGGCACCTGTTCCGACAGCAGGGCCTCTTCGTAGGCGCGCGATTGCGCGTTGCTGCGGTAGAGCACGGCGACGTCGCCGTAGCTGCCGCCGTCGCGCACCCACTGGCGCAGGCGCTCGACCACGAAGCGCGCCTCGTCCATCTCGTTGTAGGCGGCGTACAGGTCGATCGCTTCGCCGTGGCCGGTGTCGGTCCACAGCTTCTTGCCGAGGCGGTCGGGGTTGTGGGCGATGACCGCATTGGCGGCGTCGAGGATGTTGGCGCTGGAGCGGTAGTTCTGCTCCAGGCGGATGGTGCTGGCGCCGGGGAAATCGCGCAGGAAGCGCTGCACGTTCTCGACCTTGGCGCCGCGCCAGCCGTAGATGGCCTGGTCGTCGTCGCCGACCACGAACACGCGGCCGGAGTCGCCGGCGAGCACGCGCACGAAGGCGTACTGGATCGCGTTGGTGTCCTGGAACTCGTCGACCAGAATCTCGCGGAAGCGGTTGCGGTAATGCGCGAGCAGTGCGGCGTTGTCGCGCAGCAGCTCGTGCGCGCGCAGCAGCAGTTCGGCGAAGTCGACCAGACCGGCGCGTTCGCAGCGCTCTTGGTAGGCCTCGTAGCAGCGCAGCATCACGTCGGCCCATTCGTCGCCGGCCGGCTGGATGTTGCGCGGCCGCCGGCCTTCGTCCTTCTGGGCGTTGATCCACCACACGATCTGGCGCGGCGGGAAGCGGGTCTCGTCGAGCTCCAGCGCCTGCACCACGCGCTTGACCAGGCGCAGCTGGTCGTCGCTGTCGAGCACCTGGAAGCCTTCCGGCAGCTTGGCCTCCTGCCAGTGCAGGCGCAGCAGGCGGTGGGCCAGGCCGTGGAAGGTGCCGATCCACATGCCGCGCGCGCCGTGGCGCAGCTGCGCGTCGACGCGGCCGCGCATTTCGCCGGCGGCCTTGTTGGTGAAGGTCACCGCGAGGATGCCGTGGGTCGGCACGCCGAAGACTTCGTTGATCCAGGCGATACGGTGAGTCAGCACGCGGGTCTTGCCGCTGCCGGCGCCGGCGAGCACGAGGTAATGACCGGGAGGTGCCGAAACGGCTTCGCGCTGGGCGGGATTGAGTGCGTCGAGCAAATGCGATACGTCCATGCCGGCTATTGTAGCTGCGATGGATTCGGGAACCTTCGCAGCGCATCGCGTTCCAATGCACGCCATGGCCGCCCGCCTGCCGTCGTTACCGACCCTGCTCGTCTGCGCCCTGCTCGCCTGTGGCGCGGACGCGGCGCCGGCCGTTGCTCAAGACCATGAACGGGTGATCCGCGTCGGCGATGCGCGCCTGCGCGTCATCGTCGAGGGCGTGACCGACCGCGAGCGCGTCGACGAGCTTCAACGCTGGCTCGCCGAATGCGCCGATGCCGCCCTGACCGCCTACGGCCGCCTGCCACTGCGCGAGGCGAAAGTACTGATCCGGCAAAGCCGCAGCGGCGACCGCGGCGCCCGCCAGGGCCGCCGCGGCGATCCCAGCCCGGTGCCCTGGGGCCAGACCCGGCGCGACGACGGCGTCTCGGTGCTGCTGTACGTGCGCCCGGACGCCGGCATCGACGAGCTGCGCGACGACTGGACCGCCGTGCACGAGCTCTCGCACCTGTTCCATCCTTATCTCGGCGAAGACGGCCGCTGGCTGGCCGAGGGCTTGGCGAGCTACTACCAGAACGTGTTGCGCGCCCGCGCCGGCCAGCTCGACGGCGACGAGGCCTGGCGCCGGCTCGATGCCGGCTTCGAGCGCGGCCGCAACAGCGGTGCCGGCAAGGCGCTGGGCGAGATCGGCTGGAGCCGCGCCAGCACCATGCGCATCTATTGGGGCGGCGCGATGTTCTGGCTCGAAGCCGACCTGGCGTTGCGGCGCGAGCGCCGCCTCGACCTGGATACGGTGCTGTCGCGCTATTCGCGCTGTTGCCTGGACAGCGACAGCGAGGCCACACCGGAGCAATTCGTCGCCGAACTCGACCGGCTCGGCGGCGGCAAGGCGTTCACGGCGTTGTTCCGCCGTTACGCGGCGATGCGCGAGTTCCCGCCGACGCAGAACGCGTATCGCGCCCTCGGGCTGGACAGGCAGGACGGCCGCCTGGGTTTTTCCAATCGCGCCGACGCCGTGCGGCTGCGGCGCGCGATCATGCAACCTCGACCGGCCGCCGCGCCCAGCACGCGCTGAGCGGACGGCCGCGTCGTCGCCGGGCTCAGTGCGCGGACTTGCCCGGCTTCTGCACCGTGGTGCTCATCAGCTTGTCGGTCCAGGCGATGCCGATCGCCGAGACGATGAACAGGAAATGGATGATCGCCTGCCACATCACGCCGTCGGAGGTCAGTTCCGAGCAGCGCGCGGCCGCGTTGGCCACGCCGTTGGCGGTCGCGAGCGCGGCGGCCTGGGCCGCGGCAAAGGCTTCGGGCGTGCCGCACAAGGGCAGGCCGAGGCTGCCGGCACCGATGAAGGTCTTGAGCAGGTGGATCGAGGAGATGCCGATGATCGCCATCGCCAGCTTGACCTTGAGCACGCTCGCATTGACGTGGCTCAGCCATTCCGGCTGGTCGGGGTGGCCTTCCAGGCGCAGGCGCGAGACGAAGGTCTCGTAGCCGCCGACGATCACCATCACCAGCAGGTTGGAGATCATCACCACGTCGATCAGGCCGAGCACGATCAGCATGATCCCCTGCTCGGTCAGCGTCGCCGCATCGTGAACCAGGTGGATCAGTTCCTTGACGAACTGGAAGACGTACACGCCCTGGGCGACGATCAAACCCAGATAAAGCGGCAGCTGCAGCCAGCGCGAACTGAAGATCAGCGCCGGCAGGGGATTGAGTCGGTTGCTCTTTGGATCGGTCATGCGTAGCCCGTAACTGATGCGATATAGGGGGCCAAGAGTAGCCGGGCGGGGATGACGCCGCCACGTCGGGCCGGCCCGAGGGTTCAGCCGCAGCCGGCGCAGGCCTTGCCGGGACTGGGCGCGGCCGGCACACGCCATTCCATCGGCAAGGCCGCCGTGGCCGCGGGGCCACGCTTACACTGCGGCCTTTCGACGCGGAGTTGCCGATGATCGACCTCTATTACTGGCCGACCCCGAACGGCCACAAGATCACCTTGTTCCTGGAAGAGGCGCAGCGGGCCGGGGCCGGGCTCGATTATTCGATCAAGCCGGTCGACATCGGCGCCGGCGACCAGTTCAAGCCCGAGTTCCTGCGCATCTCGCCGAACAACCGCATGCCGGCGATCGTCGACCATGCCCCGGCGGATGGCGGCGCGCCGATCAGCGTGTTCGAGTCCGGCGCGATCTTGCAGTATCTGGCGGCCAAGACCGGCTTGTTCCTGCCCCAGGACCTGCGCAGCCGGGTCGAGGTGGAGGAATGGCTGTTCTGGCAGGTCGGCGGCTACGGCCCCATGCTGGGCCAGAACCATCACTTCAACCGCTATGCGCCGGAAAAAGTGCCCTACGCGATCGACCGCTACCAGCGCGAGACCGAGCGCCTGTACGGCGTGCTCGAGCGGCGCCTGGCCGGGCGCGAGTTCGTCGCCGCCGATACACTCAGCATCGCCGATTTCGCCTGTTACCCCTGGACCCGCGAGCACGAATGGCATTACGTCGACCTGAGCGCCTACCCGAACGTGCAGCGCTGGCACGATGCGCTGTCGTCGCGGCCGGCGTTCGGACGCGTCTACGAAATGGGCAAGGCCTACCGTGCCGACCGTACGATGACCGACGAGATGCGCCGCCATCTGTTCGGCACGCCGGCTCCCATCACCTGATGCCTCGCCGCCGAGGCCACGCTCCGGAACCATCGCCCGCATGAACAACCGCCTGCCCCGCCGCCTCGCTTTCTGCCTGCTCGCCATGTCGATCATCGCCACACCCAGCTTCGCCCTCGCCGCCACGCCCGCCGCCGCGCACAGCGTGCCGGCGCCGGGCCACCTGACCCTGGAAGCGCTGACCGGCGATGCGCCCTTGTCCGGGCCGAGCCTGGTCAAGCCGAAGATCGCGCCCGACGGCAGCAAAGTCGGTTTCCTGCGCGGCAAGCAGCGCGACAAGAACCGCCTCGACCTGTGGGCCTACGACATCGCCAGCGGCAAGACCGAATTGCTGGTCGATTCCGACGACGTGCTGCCAGGCGCGGAAGTGCTCAGCGACGCCGAGAAGGCGCGCCGCGAACGCCAGCGCATCGCCGCGCTGTCGGGCATCGTCGACTACCAGTGGTCGCCGGACGGCAAGCGCCTGCTGTTCCCGCTCGGCGGCGAGTTGTACCTGTACGACCTGGGCAAGTCGGGCAAGGCCGCGGTGCGCAAGCTCACCCACGGCGAAGGCTTCGCCACCGATCCCAAGCTGTCGCCGAAGGGCGGCTACGTCAGCTTCGTGCGCGAGCGCAATCTGTGGGTGATCGACCTGGCCGACGGCAAGGCGACCCAGCTCACCCGCGACGGCAGCGACACCATCGGCAACGGCGTCGCCGAATTCGTCGCCGACGAAGAAATGGACCGCCACACCGGTTACTGGTGGGCGCCCGACGACAGCGCCATCGCCTATGCGCGCATCGACGAATCGCCGGTGCCGGTGCAGAAGCGTTACGAGGTCTATCCCGACCGCACCGACGTGGTCGAACAGCGCTATCCCGCCGCCGGCGACGCCAATGTCGGCGTGCGCCTGCTGGTCGCCGCGATCGGCGCCAACGCCGCGCCGCGCGAGATCGACCTCGGCAAGAACCCGGACATCTACCTGGCCCGCGTCGATTGGCGCGATGCCCAACACCTGACCTTCCAGCGCCAGTCGCGCGACCAGCACCTGCTGGAACTGATCGAGACCGACCTCGGCAACGGCAAGCAGCGCACCTTGGTCAGCGAGCGCTCCAAGACCTGGGTGCCGCTGCACAACGACCTGCGCTTCCTCAAGGACGGCCGTCTGCTGTGGAACAGCGAACGCAGCGGCTACGAGCACCTGTATCTGCTGAGCGACGACGGCAAGGCGACCGCGCTGACCTCGGGCGACTGGCCGGTCGACAGCGTGCTCGCGGTCGACGAAGACGCCGGCCAGGTCTATTTCGCCGCCGGCAAGGACTCGCCGCTCGACAGCCAGGTCTATCGCGTCGCCCTCGCCGGCGGCCCGATCGAGCGCCTGTCCAAGACCGATGGCTATCACTCGGCCAGCTTCGCCCAAAAGGCCAATGTCTATGTCGACGCCTGGTCGAACCCGCAGACGCCGCCGCAACTGGAGCTGTACCGCAACGACGGCACGCGCATCGCCGCGCTGATCGACAACGACCTCGGCGACGCCGCGCATCCGTTCGCGCCCTACCGCGCCGCGCAGCGCCCGGTCGAATACGGCACGATTCCCGCCGCCGACGGCAACACCGCCCTGCACTACAGCCTGATCAAGCCGAGCGGTTTCGACCCGGGCAAGCGCTATCCGGTGGTGGTCTACGTTTACGGCGGCCCGGCCAGCCAGACGGTCAAGCGCGCCTGGTCGCCGGACTTCAACCAGTACCTGGCCCAGCGTGGCTACGTCGTGTTCTCGATCGACAACCGCGGCACGCCGCGCCGCGGCGCGGCCTTCGGCGGCGCGTTGTACGGCAAGCAGGGCACTGTCGAGGTCGCCGATCAGCTCAAAGGCGTGGATTGGTTGCAGTCGCAGCCGTGGGTCGACGGCAAGAAAATCGGCGTCTACGGGTGGTCGAACGGCGGCTATATGACCCTGATGCTGCTGGCCAAGGCCAGCGACCGTTATGCCTGCGGCGTCGCCGGCGCGCCGGTCACCGACTGGGGCCTGTACGACACCCACTACACCGAGCGCTACATGGGCCTGCCGAAGGGCAACGTCGAAGGCTATCGCGAAGGCCGCGTGCTCGAGCACATCGACGGCCTGACCTCGAAGCTGCTGTTGATCCACGGCATGGCCGACGACAACGTCCTGTTCACCAACTCGACCGTGCTGATGAGCGCCTTGCAACAGCGCGGCCAGCCGTTCGAGCTGATGACCTACCCGGGCGCCAAGCACGGCCTGCGCGGCCGCGATAACCTGCACCGCCTGCGCCTCACCGAAGATTTCTTCGACCGCTGCCTCAAGCCCTGAACGCACTGACGCCCACCGAATGGATGCCCTGCCATGAATGCCTCCCTCCCCGCCGCGCCCTACCGCAAGCCCTGGGTACAACGTCACTGGATCCTGACCCTGCTGCTGGCCCTGGGCGTGTTGTTCACGCTGAGCGTGGCGATCGGCGCATGGATGACGTATTCGGTCATGGATTCGATGAGGTACACCCCGCCCTTCATCGAGGCGATGGAACGGGCCCGTGCGAATCCCCAGGTGAAAGCCGCGCTCGGCGAACCGCTCGAGGACAGGTTCGTGCTCGGCGCGGTCGAGCCGAAGGACCAGGGCGTGGCCAAACTGTTCATCTTCGTGCAAGGCCCGAAGGGCAAGGGCGATGTGCAGATCGAAGCCGTCAACGAGCAGGGCGCCTGGCGCTATGAGGTGATGCGCGTGAACCTCGACGCGAACAAGACCTCGATCGATCTGCTGTGATCGCCGGCGCCGAAGCGCGGCCGCCCTCGCGCGGCGGCGCTTCGATGCCGGGCGCCCGCAAGGCGCTGCGTTCGAGGCGCTTCGTTGAAAGCATGCGCGCGCCGCATGACCTTCGGCGCTTGGCCCCGGGGGCCGTCGCGCCGATGCTGGCCGCTTCAACCCAGTGAGCCACCTCATGAAGCCGCTCGTTCTCGCCGTCGCCCTGGCGCTGTCCGCGCCCACTCTCGCCTTCGCCGGCAACGCCCCGCAGGCCGCGGCCAAGCCGGTGCCGGCCTCCGGCGCTACCCCGGCGCCGCAAGCCGCGGCCAAGCCGGTCCCGGCCTGGGTCGCGCAGAGCAACGAATACGCCAAGATCCTGATCCAGGCCCAGGGACAATTCGCGCCCGAGCAGATGTCGTTCTTCGGCGTGCCCGGCTACGACGACAAGGTCAGCGATCTCAAGCCCGAGGTCGGCAAGCGTTTCCGCGCGGCGATGGCCGAGGCCAAACGCGGGCTGCAGGCCAAGCTCGAAGTCGAGCGCAACGCCGACGTGCGTCAGGACCTGCAGATCATGATCCAGGCCGCCGAGGACAACATCGAAGGCAGCGCGCTCAACGAACGCTTGGTGCTGCCGTGGTTCGATGCGCCGCAGACGGTGTTCTCGGGCATGCAGGCGCTGTTGTCCGACCAGGCCCCGGCGGAGCGCCGCGCCAGCGCGCTCGCGCGCCTGAACGCCTATGTCGGCCTGGCCCCGGGCAGCGAGCCGCTGACCGTGCTCGCGCGCCAGCGCTACGAAGAACGTCTCGCCGATACCAATCTGCTGCAACCGACCAAGCTCGAAGTCGAACAGGCGCTCGGCAACGTCGACACCTATGCCGCCGGCATCCGCAAGCTGTTCGAGAAATACAAGATCCAAGGCGCCGAGCCGGCGCTGAAGGCGATGGAAACCCAACTGCGCGAATACGGCCAGTGGACCCGCAGCACGGTGCGGCCCAAGGCGCGTAGCGATGCGCGCCTGCCGCCGGAGCTGTACGCCTACTCGCTCAAGCAGTTCGGCATCGACGTCGATCCGCAACTGCTGATCCGCCGTGCCCAGGTCGAGTTCATGGAAACGCGCGCGGCGATGGCCCAGCTCGCGCCCTTGGTCGCGCAGGCCAAGGGCCTGAAGGTCGCCGACCCGCAGGACTACGTGCAGGTGATGCGCGCGCTCAAGCGCGACACCATCCCCAACGATCAACTCGAACCGCGCTACCGCAAGGTCATCGACGCGATCGACCCGATCATCCGCAAGCAGCAGATCGTCGATGTGCCGCAGCGCCCGATGGTGATGCGCCTGGGCAGCGAGGCCGAATCGGCGGCGCAGCCGGCGCCGCACTTCCTGCCGGCGCCGCTGGTCGGCAACACCGGCCAGCAAGGCCAGTTCGTGCTGCCGCTGTCGGTGCCCAGCCCGGACGGCAAGGCCCTGCAGTACGACGACTTCAACTACGAGTCGGTGGCCTGGACCCTGTCCGCACACGAAGGCCGGCCGGGCCACGAACTGCAGTTCACCGCGATGGTCGAACGCGGCATCTCGCTGGCGCGTTCGATGTTCGCCTTCAACTCGGTCAACGTCGAAGGCTGGGCGCTGTACGCCGAAGCCGAGATGGTGCCGTACGAGCCGCTCGACGGGCAGCTGATCGCGCTGCAGTTCCGCCTGCTGCGCGCGGCGCGCGCGATCCTCGACCCGATGCTCAACCTCGGCCTCACCGACCGCACCAGCGCCGGCCGCGTGCTGTCCGAGCAGGTCGGCCTGTCGGAGGCGATGACCAAGCAGGAACTCGACCGCTACATGTTCAGGGCCCCGGGCCAGGCCGGCAGCTATTTCTACGGCTACAGCCGCATCCTGGAACTGCGCATGGAAACCGAACTGGCGCTCGGCGATCGCTTCGACCGGCTCAAGTTCAACAACTACCTGCTCGACCAGGGCCTGCTGCCGCCGGACCTGCTCGGCAAGGCGGTGCGCGAGGACTTCGTGCCGGCGCAGAAGGGCAAGCGCTGAGACCGGGCCGCGGCGACGCGGCCGGCAACGCCCCGCAGATACGACAGGGCCGCGGATCGCTCCGCGGCCCTGTCGCGTTTCATGGCCTCGGTCGCCGTCGCTATCAGCGCCTCAATACACCAGCGACCAGCTCAGGGTCCGCAGCGCGAGTACGTACCAGACCATCGCCACGCAGGCCGCGGCGACCGCGATCGCGCACACGCGGCGCAAACGCTGCGGCGAGGAACGCCACACCGCGCGGGCGTTGAGTACCGCGACCACCGCGGTCGCCATGCTCGCCAGCCCCAACAGCTGGGCGACGCGGATCCACGGATCGAGCGCGCCGTCGAGCATGCGCACCGACGCGTCGATGCGGGTGATGATCCACAGCCACAGCAGGACCAGAACGAGATTACCGATCAGGCCGAGGAAACTCAGCAGGCGCAGGCGGCGATCGCGTTCGGCCAGTACCAATGGCCGCTGGAAGTGGCGGCGCACCAGGGCCGCTACCGGCCACAGCAGCAACGCCAACGCCTGCACCGCGAGCACGAGGCACAGCAACGGCAGCATCCAGCCCGGCGAACGCCAGTCCGGCACCGGCTGCAGCCACATCGCCGCGGGCACGTCGTCGCTGCTGACCGCGATCACTTCGTTGCCGACCAGCTTGGCCGCGAGCAGGCTGTCGCCGCCGACCTCGCGCCACACATAGGGTTCGACTTCGCGCCAACGCTTGGGCCGGCCATCGGGCGTGCGGAACGCCGACACGCTCAGGGTGTCGTCGTCGTTGACGCCGATCTTGGCGCTGCCTAGCAGGCGCGCGATGGCGAGGAAGTTGCTGCTCGAGGCGCGGCTGTTCTCGTAGCGGCCGACGAGCTGCTCGGCGTGCAGGCGCGCCGTCGGCAGGGTCGGCTGCTGCGCCCCGCGCACCGGGAAATAGCGCTGGATCACGCCCTTGATCAGGTCGCGATGCAACGCGCGCCCGGCGCTGCCGGGGCCGTCGGCGGACACGAACAGGCCGAGCCCGTGCGCCGGCAGCAACACCAGATTGCTCTGGAAGGCTTCGGTCGCGCCGCCGTGGCCGATCACCACCGGCCCGCGGGTGTCGCGACGGAAGAACCCCAGCGCCATCGCATCCAGGCCCGGGATCGGCCGCGACGCCGCCGCATGCAGGGTCTGCAGGCTGTGCGGCTGCAGGATCGTCGTCGCGCCGGCACCGCGCTCGTCGAGCTGCGCGATCATGAAACGCGCCATGTCCAGGCCGGTCGCCGACAGACTGCCGGCCGGCGCCGGGTTGACCAGTTCGAACGGAATCGGTGCGCCGTCTGCGCTGCTGTAGCTCTTGGCCATGTCGCCGGCGAGGCCCTTCGGCAGCGGTTGGCGGAAGCTCGACTGGCGCATGCGCAGCGGCACGAGCACGTTGGCTTCGATGTAGTCGTCGAAAGCTTGCTTGCTGATGCGCTGGACGACGTAAGCGGCGAGCGCGGCGCCGTAATTGGAATACGCCGGCACCTTGCCGGGCGCATACACGCGCTCGGGCTGCACTTGTTTCAGATAGCGATCGAGCGGCAGCAGGCGCGATTCGTCGGCGGCGAACAGATGCTTGGCCGATTCCTCGAAACCGGCGCTGTGGGTCATCAGTTGGCGCATCGTCGCCGGCTGGCCGGCGTAGTCGCGGATCTTGAAATCGAGGTAGCGGTTGACGTCGGCGTCGAGGTCGAGCTTGCCCTGCTCGACCAACTGCATCGCCGCGGTCCAGACGAACAATTTCGAGATCGAGCCCGGACGCACCAGGGTGCGCGCGGCGTCCATCGGTTTGCGCTTTTCCACGTCGGCGTAGCCATAGCCTTTCGCCAACAACACCTGGCCGTCGCGGACCACCACCACGACCGCGCCGGCGAGTCCGCCGCGCGCGATCGCCAGCGGCACCAGGCCGTCGACGTAGGCCTCCAGATCCGGCGCGCTCAGCATCGGGATCGGTGCGACCGCGCCGGGCTCGACCAGGATTTCGCTCGATGCCTCGTTATCGCGAGCGAGCGAGGTTTCGACCGGGTAGCCGGCGACAGCCGTCGCCTGCGCCACCGGCGCCGGATCCACGTCATCGGCGATCGCTTCCGGCAAGGGCGGAGGCAAGGGCGCGAAGCTGGCCGGTGCGTTCGCGTTCGCTGCGGCGGCCGCGACCGGCTGCGCCGGTTTGTTTGCGGCGGCCGGCTTGGCCGGCGCCGCCTTCACTGCAATGGCCGCCGCATCGGTGTCGGCGACGACCGGCGTCTTCGCCGGCACCTTCGAAGGCACCGGCGAAGCGCGCGTAGGCAGGGCCGTGCCCGTGCTTGCGGGCGCAGCTTGCCCGGCGTCGATCGCGGGCGCCGCGCTCGACAGCGGCAAGGCGCGGGTGGTGGCCGGAAACGCCGACGCCGACGCCGACGCCGCGGCCGGCTTGGCCGGGGTCGGCACGGGCAGGGGCGTGGGCACCGGAGTCGGCGCGGGTTTGGCCGGTGCCTGGGTTGGCTCCCGCGTGACCGCCTGGGGCTGGTCCGGTCGAGGCGAGGCGCCGGTCGCGGCCTCGGCCGGCGGCGGCGACTGCGCCCACAGGGAACCGGCCAACATCATCACCGCGACGCCGGACACCGCGATGCCGCGCATCGAACGCTTGGACCTCATTTAACCCCCGAAAGCAGCTGCACCGTCGCCGGATATGCCGCCGGCATGCGTTGCCGGTCGCTCCAGGCGCGGACGTTCGCGGCGAGTGTACGCGTTCGGGCCTGCGGGCCTTGCGCAAGAGAACGAGAGCAAATCCCCCCGCCCCCTTTTCCAAGGGGGATTCGGTCGGGCAGTAACACAGTGCTCGCTCGGCTTTGCGGGACGGCCCTGCCTACATGCAGATGCTGCAACCACCCGAAACCGCGCGAAATCGCGACTGTCGTCGCACTCCGTCCGGCTCCGAGCCTTGCTCGGTAGCGCCGATTCGGCCCCGCCTGGCGCGAAGAAAGCGGTCGACACCGGCCTGCTTCGACAGGCCTGCGGCTCCGTCGCTGGTTTTCCGGATCGGCAAATTACTTTCAATAAGTAAACAACAGTTGGCTTTCGCGGCTTGGCAAGGCCCGGGGGGCCGCCTAGAGTCGTCCGTGACCCCTCTCGGCCGCCTTCATGCCCGCCAAGCGCAGCCAGAACGTAACCACGGCCGCACCCGCGGTCCCGAATCCCGGGATCGCGTTGCGGATGCTGCGTCGTCAGCGGGGCTGGACCCTGGCCGAGATCGGCGCGCGCACCGGCCTGCCGATCTCGACCTTGTCGAAGATCGAGAACGGCAAGATGTCGCTGAGTTTCGACAAGCTCACGCGCATCGCCCAAGGCCTGGAAGTCGACATCGGCGAGTTGTTCTCGTCGCCGCCGGCGGGCGTCAACGAAAACTTCAGCGGACGCCGCAGCATCACCCGCGCCGGCGAGGGTTATGCGATCCGCACCGAGCACTACCACCACTTCTATCCGGCCTCGGAGCTGCTCAACAAGCGCCTGGTGCCGATCATCGCCGAGGTCCATGCGCGTTCGCTGGAAGAGTTCGGCGACCTGATCCGCCACACCGGCGAGGAGTTCGCCCTGGTCCTGGAAGGCACGGTCGAACTGCACAGCGAGCTGTATGCGCCGGCGCGCCTGGACGTCGGCGATTCGATCTATTTCGACAGCGCGATGGGCCATGCCTACATCGCCGCGTCGGCGAGTCCGTGCCGCGTGCTCGCAGTGTGTTCGGGCAACGAAGCGCATCTGCGCGAAGCGCTGTCGCGCAAGATCGCGTCCGAGCCGATCCGCGTGTCCGCTGCGCGGCCGCCGAAAACCCGGCGCAGCGCCAGCCTCTGAGCGCTGCGGACAGGTCGTGCCCCCAGCGGCGAACGCTCGCGCGCAAGGGCCTTTCGTCCAGGCAACTGCGGATAGCGGTCACATGGGCCGCAAACGCCGGTCACGACGTCGAATTTTCCCATTGCGAAACTGCCCGGACCAAGCCGGCCCGGACCAAACCCACTCGAAGCCGGCGCGTCGAATGCGCGCGGCTCGGTCGGTTCAGCTGACGCGCGCGAGCATGCGCCGATTGCCGGTCAGCCGCGCCCAGCGCGCGCCGATGTCGCTCATGCACACATAGGCCGCTTCGCCGGCCAGGCGCCACATCATGCGCGGGCTCAGGCTCAGGCGCGGCTCGGCTGCGCACAGCTCCCAGTCGTAACCGAGCTGGCGCGCGAACAAGGCGCAACGCGCGAGGTGGTAGCGGCTGCTCAGCAGGGTGACGCGCGAGCGCATGCCCTCGCCGAGCATCGCCCGGGCATTGCGCAGGTTCTGCAAGGTGTCGCGCGATTCCGATTCCAGTTGCATCGGCGCATCCGAAGCGAAGCCGCGCGCGAGCAGGCCGTGGCGAGCGAGCTCGGCTTCGCTGGGTTCGTTGGCGGCGCCGCCGCCGAGCAGCACCACGTTGCGCGGCGGACGCTCGCGCCACAGCGAGACCGCGCGATCCAGGCGCGCCTCGAAGTCCTGGTCCAGGCGCCCGCCCGGCGCATGCTTGCCGAACAACAACACACATTCGCCGCGCTCGGGCTGGCAAGGCGCATTGCGCGCGACCCGCAGCACGTGCACGAAATAACCGACATAGACCAGCCCGGCGCTGAGCACGCACGCGGCCGAGGCCACCACGGCGACGTGCAAGACGTCGCGATCGCCCAACAGGGACAGGCGGTGGCCGAGGCGATTGGACATGGAAGCGGGCGCGACCTGCATGAGAAGGAAAACCAGAACGACGGTAGCGGTATGAGGGCGGAGCGCCGCAGGCGCAAGCAGAACGCCGCACCGCAGGCCTGGTTCGACCGCCCGCGCATGAAGCATTCAGCCTCGCAGCGCCTGCGGCGGCACGCCATGGCCCACGTGGCCATGGCTGCGGCGGCGCCCGAGCGCCCCTCGCTATACTGCGGGCGTTCCCCACTGCGCGATTCTACCGACTACGTGACGTCCCCACCTTTACCGATGCCGCCGCTGGCGATCCGCGCCTACACCGCGACCACCGCGCTCGGCCGCGGCCTGGACGCCCAGGCGAGCGCCTTGCGCGAACGGCGCAGCGGCCTGCGGCGCAACGATCTCACCCCGCTCGCCGCCGGCGAGGCGCCGCTGGACTGCTGGATCGGCCGCGTCGACGGTCTCGAGGGTGCCGCCCTGCCGGCCGAACTGAGCCAGTGGGAATCACGCAACAACCGCCTGGCCTGGCTGAGCCTGCAGCACGACGGCGTGCGCGAGGCGCTGGCCGCGGTGGTCGCGCGCCATGGCGCCGAACGGGTCGCGGTGATCGTCGGCACCTCGACCTCGAGCATCGGCGCGACCGAAGAGGCGTATAGCCGCCTGCGCAACGACGGCCGCGAATTCCCCGAGGATCTGGCCCGGCCGACGCTGCATACCCCGCACTCGCTCGGCGCCTTCGTCGCCGATGCGACCGGCCTGCGCGGCCCCTGCGTGACCGTCGCCACCGCTTGTTCCTCAAGCGCCAAGGTCTTCGCCCAGGCCGCGCGCCTGATCGCCGCGGGGCTCGCCGACGCGGCCCTGGTCGGTGGCGTCGACACCCTGTGCGGCAGCGTGCTGTTCGGCTTCAACTCGCTGCAGTTGGTGTCCAACGCACCCTGCCGCCCCTTTGATGCCGAGCGGATCGGGCTCTCGCTCGGCGAGGCCGGCGGTTACGCCGTGCTCGAACGCCTCGACGATGGCGAGCGCGCGGCGCTGGAACTACGCGGCTACGGCGAATCCAGCGACGCCCACCACATGTCCTCGCCGCATCCCGAAGGCCTGGGCGCGCGCCTGGCGATGGGCGATGCGATGACCCGCGCCGGCATCGACGCGGCCGAGGTCGGCTATCTGAACCTGCACGGCACCGCGACCCCGGCCAACGACAAGATCGAGGCGCTGGCGATCGCCGCGCTGTTCCCCGACACCTTGCACGCCTCCTCGACCAAGGGCTGGACCGGACATACGCTCGGCGCCGCCGGCATCGTCGAGTCGGCCTTCGCCCTGCTCGCACTCGAACGCGAGCATCTGCCGGGCACGCTCAACAGCGTCGTGCCCGACCCGGCCAACGGCCCGCAGATCCGCTTCGATTCGGCCGACACCCGGATCCGCTACGCCATGAACAACTCCTTCGGCTTCGGCGGCAACAACTGCTCGCTGGTGTTCGCGCGCCCATGACCGCCTCCGATCTCGATCCGCCGACAAGGCGCGCGCCGGTGCTCAGCGCCGTCATCGAAAGCGTGGGCTATTGGAGCCGCGGCCTGCCTTCGTGGGAGGCCGCTTGCGCCTTCGCCGTGCACGACGACCTCGTCGCCGACGCGCCTGCGCGGCCGTCGCCGCAGTTGCTGGCGCCGAACGAACGCCGACGCGCACCGGAAACGGTCGCGGTGGCGCTCGAAGTCGCGCTCGCCGCCTGCCAGGCTGCCGGTCGCGATCCGGCCAGCCTGCCGTCGGTGTTCGTGTCCTGCCATGGCGACATGGCGATCACCGACTACATGTGCGCGACCTTGGCGAGCGAGCCGCGCACGATCTCGCCGACCCGCTTCCACAATTCGGTGCACAACGCCGCCGCCGGTTACTGGACCATCGGCGCCGGCGCAATGCAGCCGGCGACCGCGCTGAGCGCGCTCGACGCCAGCTTCGCCCAGGGCCTGATCGAAGCCCTGGCCCAGATCGCCGCCGGCGACGAGGCGGTGCTGCTGGTCGGCTACGACGGTGCCGCGACCGGCCCGCTGCAGACGATGTGGGACAGTCGCGGCCTGCTCGGCACGGCGCTGGTGCTCGCGCGCGCACCGGCGGACGGCCGCGCGCGCGGACCCGTGCTGCGCGCCTGGCTCGGCGACGATCCGCCGTCGCCGCTCGACGGCAAGCTGTCTCGCCGCGAAACCGGCAATGCCAGCGCCGCGATGCTGCCCTTGTTCGACGCCTTGGCCTCGGGCCATGATCGCCTCGCACTGCCGGCCGGTGGCGGCCGAACCCTGCGGGTGGAGCTCGCCCATGACTGAAAGACCCGTTTCGCCAGGACGCGACGGCCAGACGCCAGGTACGGCGACACCGCACAGGACCCGTCCGGTGCGACTGGATCGCGATAACGTCGCGGTCGTCATTCCGGCGCTCAACGAAGCCCTGCGCATCCGCGGCGTGGTCGAAGGCGCGCTGGCCCAGTGCGCGCACGTGATCGTCATCGACGACGGCTCCGACGACGGCACCGCCGAACGCATCGCCGACCTGCCGGTGACCCTGCTGCGCCATGCGCAACGCCAGGGCAAGGGCGCGAGCCTGCGCGACGGCTTCGCCGAGGCCCTGCGCCGCGGCTTCCTCGCCGTGCTGACCATGGACGGCGACGGCCAACACGCCGCCGAAGACATTCCGCGCCTGATCGACAGCGCCAATCGTCATCCCGACCACATCGTGATCGGCGCGCGCCTGCGCAAGCGTGCCTCGCAGCCGACCTACCGGCGCCTGGCCAATAACTTCGGCGACTGGGGCGTGGCCTGGGGCACCGGCTACCAGATCGCCGACAGCCAGAGCGGCCAGCGTCTGTACCCGGCCGCGGTGATCGCCCTGGGCGACGTGCCCGGCGAAGACTTCGTGTACGAGGCGCAGATATTGATGTCGGCGGCGCAGCAGCTGGGCACCCGCTGCGTCTCGGTGCCGATCGAATCGCGTTACCAGAACGAGGATTCGCAGGAAGAATTCCGCGCCAGCCACTTCAAGCCGTTGCGCGATTTCACCCGCATCACCAGCCACATCGTCGGCCAATGCCTGCGCCGCGGCGGCATCCCCGCGGTCTATCGCAGCATCCGCGCCAACCCGCCGTTGATCGACGACCCGAGCGGCGAGTTTTCCGGCGAGGCCGCCACCAAGGCACAGACCCATACGCGTTGATGCCGCACCGATGCGGCAACACCTTCGCAGACAGCGGGCGAAGGTTCGATGCCACAGTCCCGACAATCCATGGTAGGAGCGGCGCAAGCCGCGACCGCGTTCCGACAGATCGCGGCGGCGGGCTCGCTGAGTGATCGAGCCGCCTTCGTTGCCTGCACGAACGTCATCCCCGCTTTCGGGCGAGAACGCTTGATATCTCTGCGCCCCGCCTCAGTTGCGCGGCGGATTGACCGGCGGCGCCTGCGGGCCCGGATCGTTCATCGGCGGCGGATCGAGCACGTAGATCGCCACACCGCGCGCGAACTTCTGCCGCGGGCTGATGCTGACCCCGACGCCGCCACCGCTGTAGTGGCGCCCGCCGAAACTGCCGCCGCCGGCACCGACGCTGACGCCGCTGCCGCCGTAGCCGTCCTGGGTGCCCTGGAACAGCACGCCATTGGCGCCGAGCTTGGCCGCTTCGGCGCGCAGTTTGCCGACCACCGAATCCATCTTGTTCTGCTCGCCATAGGTGAACGCGCCGCTGTTGCTTTCGAGCAGAGCGATCTCTTCGTAGCGGCTCGGCGGCGGCGCGAAATACACCCGCACCTGCGAGACCGGCACCGGCGGCCGCGGCCGCCCGGTGATCACGTGGGAACTGGCGCAGGCCGACAGGGCCAGCGCGAACAAAGCGATGAACAGGCTGCGCGACATCGGAGGTCTCCCGTACGGCCTTCGCGGCGGATCGGTTCATGCTACGCCCGGCGCCGGGGCATCGGGTGAGTGCCCGGTAAGCGGTCGCCGGGCGGCGACGGCCGGACGCCGCCGGCGATCGTTCAGCCCATGCCGCCGTTGATCCCGATCACCTGGCCGTTGATGTAGCCGGCCGCATCCGAACACAGGAACGCGACCAACGCGGCGACTTCATCGGCGCGGCCGGCACGGCCGGCCGGGACCATCTGCTTGATCGCCTCCGCGGTGAACGTGCCGTCGGCCATGCGCCCTTCGATGACGCCGGGAGCGACCACGTTGACGGTGATGCCGCGGCTGGCCATCTCGCGCGCCAGCGACTTGGAGGCGCCGTGCAGCGCCGCCTTGGCTGCGGCGTAGTTGGTCTGGCCGCGGTTACCGAGCACCGCCGCCACCGAGGACACATTGACGATGCGCCCCCAGCGCGTGCGCGCCATCGGCAGCAACAAGGGCTGGGTCACGTGGAAGAACCCGTGCAGCGACACGTCGATCACCCGCTTCCACTGCGTCAGGCTCATGCCGGCCATCGGCGCGTCGTCGTGGATGCCGGCGTTGTTGATCACGCCCTGGATCGGCCCGGCTTCGAGCAGACCTTCCAGCGCGGTGCGCGCCGCCTGGTCGTCGGCGACGTCGAAGGCGATCGCCGAGGCCTGGCCGCCGGCCGCCTCGATCTGCGCGACCACCGCCTGGGCGCGTTCGAGGTGCTGGTTGGCGTGCACGATCACCTGCCAGCCGGCCGCCGCCAGCGCCAGACAGATCGCCTGGCCGAGGTCACCGCTGCCGCCGGTGACGAGGGCGCGGCGCGGCGAGGGGTGCGAGGTGGACATGCGGGCGACTCCGAGCGGCAAAGCCCGATTGTCCCCGCCCCGCCGCCGTGGCGAAAGCCACGCGGCGGAGCGGGGAGTCGCCGCTCCTGGCCAGCCGGTCGGCGGCACGGCGTCCGGCTCAGGTCGAAGGGAGGAAGCCGTCGGGGTATGGCGGGTCGCCCTCGCGGCCGTGCAGGCTGTCGATCTGCACCAGGCTGTGCTCGAGCGTCTTGCCCTGCCCGTCGCAGCGCAGGCGCTGTTCGCCGCGCCACACCGCCCAGGCGCGCTCGTCGCCGTCCTCGTCCTCGCCGTCGACGGCGACCACCCACCATTCCAGGGTGCGCCGCGCATCCGGCGCCAGCCGCATCGTCGCCAGCGCGTCGAAGTCGAGTTCGATCCGGCCTGCGTTGGTGGCGGTGCCGAACCATTGCGCGAAGATCGCCGAGCGTCCGCCGGCGATGCGGAACATGTCGACCCAGGTATCGGCCGGCATGTCTTCGTCGTAGGGCCGGTCGCAACGTTCGAGCCAATGCAGGCGCGCGCCTTCGCGGCGGCCGAGGGCGATGCGCAGGTGCAGGCGATGGCCGATGCGGCCTTCGTCGATGGCGCGATGCGGGCCGATGTCCTCGAAATGGAACTGCAGCGACATGCACGAAGCTCCCGGGCGCGATGCGGCACGGCCGCCGCATCTGCACTAGGAAACGCCGGCGCCGGCGGGGTGTGAATGCGGACGACGCGATGCGCCGCGGCGCAGGCTCAGTCCGGCCGCGCCATCACCGCGGCGCGGCCCTGCGCGATCGGTACGCCGGCGTGGTGCAGCTCGAATTCGTACTGCCAGCTCTCGCCGGTGTCGATGAGCTTGTGCGCGCGGCCTTCGATCGCACCGGGCAGGTCGTCGAGCCGGGCGAGGTGCAACTGCACCCCGCGCAGCGCCACCAGCACCCCGGGCTTGGCCACGCCGCCGTCGCGGCGCGCGAGCAAACCGCCGTGCACGGCCATGGTCTGCGCACCGTATTCGCACAGATGCACGGCGTGCAGACGCCCGTCGCGACGCAGCGGATGGGCGGGATCGCGATGGCCGTTCGTGCGCAGCACGATGCGCTCCTCGTCCCACTCGACCACTTCTTGCCACAGGCACATCAGGCCCTGGTGCGGGATCAGCGCGGCGATGGCCTCACGCGTGCGCATCGCCGGCCTCCATCGCCGCCGGTTCGCGCACGATCAACAAGGCCAGCACGAAGTTGAAGACGACGCCCAGCGCGACCGTGCTGCCGATCGCGCGCAACACCGGAATCGACGACAGGCCCAGCAGCGCAAACACCAGCAGCGTGGTCAGGCTGCACACGATCACCGCGTGCAGGGTGCGCAGCTGTTCGGCGCGGTCGTCGCCGGCGTGGTCGAAGAACAGGGCGTAATCCAGGCCCAGGCCGGCGGCCAGGATCAGCGAAACCAGATGGAACAGATTCAGTTCCACGCCGAGGCCGCGCAGCACCGCCAGGATCAGCAGGCTGCTCAGCGCCATCGGCGCGAGCACGCGCAGCACCCGGCGCGGCGAGCGCAGCGCCACCCAGACCGCGGCGGCAAGCAGCACGCCGGCCAGGCCCAAGGCCATCAGCACGCGGCCGCGGTAGTCGGCGACCAAGGATTCGGACGCCTGCTTGAGATCGAGCAACTGGCCGCCGTGACGGCGCACCACGCTCGCGACCGCGGCCGGATCGTTGAGCCCGGTCAGCGACACCAGCGCGGTGGCGTGGTCGCCGCGTTGCAGCAGCAAGCCCTCGACGCTGACCGCGAGCGGCGTGCCGGCGAGGTCGCGCGGGGTCAGCGGGGCCGCCTGCCGCGCGCGTTCGACGTCGGCGAGGAAATCGGCGAAGGCGTCGCTGCGGAATGGCGTCGCCGCGACCGCGCTGTCGAGCGCCGTGCGCAGGCTCGCCGCATCGGGCAGGCGCTGCTGGCGTTCGCGCTGGGTCTTGGCGCTCGGCAGATAACGCGCGGCGAGGTCGTAGCCGGCGATCGCACCGCGCCGGCGCAGCGCCGGCAGCTCGGTCAGCAAGGCTTCCGAAGACTGCAAAGCGGCCTCGGCATCGCGGCCCTCGATGGCGATGACGTAACGCACGTCGGGCGCGCCGAGTTCGTCGCGCAACTGCGCATCGCGGGCAAGCGCGGCCGCCGGCACCGGAGTCAACTTGGCCAGGTCGTTCTGCCAGAACGCGCCCGGCACGAACAGGATCACCGCCAACGCCAGCGCGGCGATCAGCGACACCCCAGCGACGCCGAGCCGCGGCCAGCGCGCGAGCTGGGTCCAGGCGCGCGCCAGCCATGGCGAACCGGCGGCGTCGCGCGGCGCCGGGTCGATCAACGCCGGCAGCACGAAACGCGTGGCGAGCGCGGCGGTGGCGAGGCCGACGATGGTAAACACCGCGAGCTGTTGCAGGCCGTCGACGCCGGACACGAAGAAGGTCAGGTAGGCGATGCAGGTCGAGGTCACGCCGGTGCCGAGCGTCGGCCACAGGCTGCGCGCGCTCGCCCACGGCGACAGCCCGGGGCGCTGATGACTGAACAGATGGATCGGATAGTCCTGGACCACGCCGATCAAGGTGAAACCGAAGGCGACGGTGATGCCGTGCACGCCGTCGAAGAGTGCGGCGACTGCGCCGAGCCCGGCCAAGCCCGCGGTCGCCAGCGGCAGGCCGCCGAGCAGCGGTGCCTTCCAACTGCGGTAGGCCAGCCACAGCAACAGCACGAACACCAGGCTGTCGATGCTGCCGATCAGGCTCGCTTCGCGCTGGGTGCGCCCGCCGATCTCGACCGAGAACGCGCCCGGGCCGCTGATCGTCAGCCGCGCCGGGCTGGTGCCGCGCGCTTGCGCGAACGCGGCGTGGATCGCATCGAGCGCGCCTTGCTGGCCGGTCGGGTCGAAGCCGGCCGCGCGCGTCTCGATCGCCAGCAAGGCCTGCTTGCCGGCGCGGTCGAACCACACGCCGTGCTCGGTTTGCGGCGCCTGCGCCGGTTGCCAGGCCTCGGCCAGACGCAGCATCTCCAAGGTCGGGTCGCTCGGCAGCAACGGCTCGATCAGCTCGCCGGCCGGCGAACCGAGGTCCTGCACGCGGCTGTCGAGTTGCTCGCGCAAATAGGCGCTGTCGAGCGGCTGTTCGTCGAAGCTCGGCGTCAGCAGATAGCGGTACGGACGCAGGCGTTCCGGCACCGCTTCGAGCCCCTGCCCGGCGCCGTTGGCGACCAGCTTGAACTGCGGCTGCGCGGCGAGGCGTTCGCGCATCGCCGCCGATTGCGCGGCGAGGGTCGCCGGCTCGTCGCCTTCGATCGCCAGCAACAACAGACGCGAACCCGGGCCTTCGCCGAGTTCGTCGATCAGCAGTTTCTGCGCCGGCGTCTGCGCGCTCGGCATGAAACGACGCAGATCGCCGCTGAGCTGCAGGCGGCTGCCGATCGCCCAGCCGGCGATCGCGAGCAGGGCCAGCCACAGCAGGGCGAGGGCGAGACGGCGCGCGGGCGTCATCAACGCGCCGCGCCGTGGCCGCGGCACAGCGCCGCGAGCTGGCTCGCGTCGGCGACGCCGGCGGCGGCGCGGGCGGCGCTGGCCAGCAAGGTGCGCTGTTGTTCGTTGCCGCGCGCCGGTCGGGTCTCGATGCAACGCAGCTCATCGTCGCGGCCGAGCAGGACGATCTCGCGCACGCGTGCGGCCAGGCTGGCGTCCTTCGGGATCAGGCTGATGGTCCACTGCCGGCGCGTACCCTCGGCGACCAGGCGGTAATGCTGTTCGAGCAAGGCGCGGTCGCCGCCGAGCAAGGCGCCGAAGCTGGCCTGCAAGGCGACCAGCTCGGGCGCGCGCGCCAGCGAGAAACGCTTAGGCGGCTTGCCGGGGCGGACGATGGCGACCTCGCCCTGGCCGGGCTTGGCGCCGGTGCGGATGGTGGTGGTCTCGGCGTAGGGCGCGCGCACCTCGCGCACCAGGGTGGTCGCGTCCGGGCGGCGGTACTCGCCGGACAGGCGCAGCGGCGCCTTGAGCAGGGCCGAGCCTCGCACTTCGACGAAGTCGGTGCGGGCCGGGACCGGCTGCGCCAGGCGCGGCAGGATCCAGTCGGGATCGGCCGCGACCGCGGCTTCGGCCACCGACGCCCCGGCCGGCACGCCCTGGGCGGCGGCCTCAGTAACCGGAGCGGCGCGCAGCGACCCGGCGCCGAGCATCAGCGCCAGGGTCCACGTGCAAGGCTTGATCAGCGTCATCGGCATGCCAGAAATCGTAGAAGTTGAACCAGTTGTAGGGGGCGCTGCGGGCTTGGGCCTGCAGGCGCTCGGCGTAACGCTGGACCAGCGCGGCGAGGATCGCCGGGCGGTTATGCCGCTCGATCGCCACACCCTCGCTGAACGTCTCGAACACCAGGTCGTAGCGCGCACCGCCACGGTACAGGCCGAAGGCCAGCACCACCGGCACTTTCAGCGCCGCCGCGATCAGCCACGGCGCGCTCGGGAACTCGGCCGGAGCGCCGAGGAAGGAGGCGGTGGTATGCGGCTCGTGCGGCGCGGCGCGGTCGACCAGCAAGGCCACGATCGCACCTTCATCGGTGGCCTGCTTGATCGCGAACACGATCGAAGGGCCGTCCTGGCCGGCGTCGATGACGGTGCGCGCGATCTGCGGGTCCAGCGCATCGAGCATCTCGGTCAGGGCCGGGTTATGGCCGCGGTCGAACACCACCCGCAGCTTCAGGCCGGGCCGGCTGCGCGACAGCACCCGCAAGGCCTCGAAGCTGCCCAGGTGCGAGCCGAACAGCAGCACGCCCTGGCCGCGGTCGAGATAGGGCTCGAGCTTGTCCAGGCCGCCCACGCGCACATCGAACGGCGCCATGCGCCCGCTGAGCATGTACAGGCGGTCGAGGATGGTCGCGGCGAAGGTGTGGATGTGGCGGGCGATGTCGAGCAAGCGCGGCGGACGGTCGAGCACCCGGGTCAGATAATCGCGCGAGGCGCGCCGCTCCGGGCCGCGCACGATCAGGAAGTAGGCGACGATCGGATACAGGGTCAGGCGCGCGATCGAGCGCCCGCCGCGACGGGCGATGAAGCCGATCAAGCGGAAGGCGAAGCGGCCGCCGCCTTCGGGGCGTTGCTTCCAGTGCTCGCCGCTCATGCCGAAGCCTCGGTGATGGGCAGGTCGGCGACGACTTCGCCGCTGGCGAGCAGGTCCTCGCCGCGGCGCACGCGAAAGCGCCAACGCGCCGCGCCCAGCGCGTCCAGTTCGACCTGCGCCGATTGCTCCGGCAACAAGGGCTGCAAGAACTTCACCTGCGGCAGACGCAATCCGCTCAGCGGCCCGTACGCGGCTTCGACCGTGGCGATCACCTGCTCCAGCAGGACCACGCCGGGCACCAACGGGTGTCCTGGGAAATGGCCGGGCAGACAGGGATGATCGGACGGGATCGAGAACGGCATGCGGGCGGGCGGCGGGGTCGGCGGCTGCGGCGAGGGTCACAGGATAAAGCACGCGCATTCAGCGGGGCGTCGAAATGCGACGCCGGCCCTTGAATTACTGGAATTCGCAGTGTGCGACGCTGCCCAAACGCGGCGCGTGGGCGAACCCGGCCAACCGGTCCTCAGGAAAACAACTCGCGCCAGAAGCCCGGGCCGAGCTTGGCCATGCGGTGCATGAAGTCGAAGAAGCCACTCTCCGGCCGTACCGGGAAACGACGCTGCCGCACCAGGTATTCGCCGGCGAACATGCCGCCGACGATGCCGTAGTTGATCAGGTTGGCGAACCAGGACCATTGCTCTTGGCTGATCGCGATCGGCGGCACCTGGCCCAGGCGCGCCAGCACGCCGTCGGGCACGGCGATCATCGCCAGGGCGCCGTTGACCAGCGCCAGCACCGCCAGCACCACCGCCCACAACGCGGTCAGGCGGCGGGTGTAGCGATACAGCTCGGGCGACAAGGCCGACACCGGGCCTTCGTGCAGAGCCGCGACGATGCGCGTGATCAGGGCCTCGCGCGGCGCGCGCAGGCTGCGCCCGAACCACCACGCCAGCCAGCCGTTGAACAGCATCGGCGGCGCCAGCAACAGCATCTGCGCATACGGGGTGAAGGCCGACGCGACCAGCGCCGCGAGCAGGACCACGGTCGCCGCCCAGGCACGCCAGCGCAGGCCCAGCAGGCCGTCGATGGTGACGAACACGACCAGATCGGCCAGGGCCAGGGCCGCCAGCGCGCCGCCGCCGTCGTGGCTGGCCCAATGCGCCAACACCGGGTAGGCGATCGCCAACAACAAGCGCGCGAGGGCGCTGGACGAAGGAGGGTTCACGTCGGCTCCGAGGACGGGCGCGTGCGCTGGCGGTTCGACACCGCGCCGGCCGCCGGCGTTCAGCCGGCCCGCTGCTGCTCGATATGCGCCGACAGCGCGCGCAGCGAGGCGAAGATGCGGCGGTTCTCGTCGCTGTCGGAGCGCAGCTGGAAGCCGTAGCGCTTGGTGATCGCCAGGGCGAGTTCCAGTGCGTCGATCGAGTCCAGGCCGAGGCCTTCGTTGAACAGCGCCGCTTCCGGATCGATCTGCTCCGGTGCCACGTCTTCCAGGTTCAGGCTCTCGACCAGCAGCTGCGCCAGTTCGCGTTCGGCGGGGCTTTGTTCAGACATCGGGCGATCCGGTCACGGTGGGACAAGGGGCGCAACGATCCGCCATCGGCGCCGCAGGCGCAACCGCCGGGCGCGGGGGACCCGCCCTTCGATGCCGCCCCCCGGCCGCATCGACCTGCGGCGAACCTGCGTTATCAGGCACTTGAGGCGATGTGCCGAAGCGGCGCGGCGATGCCCGCGACCCGCCGCCGCTGCGCAGCGGGCCGAGGCGGCAGGCTATCATTTGCGCATGAATCCGCCCGACTCCGCGCCCGACGCGGCCGCACCGACGGCCACCGCTGCTTCCAGCGCGGCCAGCCCCTCCCACGCCGCGCAGACCATCGACACCGATGTCCTGGTGATCGGCGGCGGCCCGGCCGGCACCACCGCGGCGACCCTGCTCGCCCGCAAGGGCTGGAAGGTGCTGCTGCTGGAAAAAGGCAGCCACCCGCGTTTCCACATCGGCGAGTCGCTGCTGCCGATGAACCTGGCCATCCTCGAGCGCCTCGGCGTGCTCGAACAGGTGCGCGCGATCGGCATCCACAAGCCCGGTGCCGAGTTCCCGATCGACGCCGAGCGCTACAACACCTTCCGCTTCGAGCGCGCGCTCAACCCGGTTTACGGCTACGCCTTCCAGGTCAAGCGCGAGGAATTCGACGAACTGCTGTTCCGCCATGCCCAGGCCAACGGCGTCGACGCGCGCGAACGGGTCAAGGTCGAGAAGGTCGAGTTCGGCGCCGACGGCCGCCCGGCCGTGGTCCACGCCCGCGGCGACGACGGCAGCGAGCTGCGGGTGCGCCCGCGCTACCTCGTCGACGGCAGCGGTCGCGACACCTTCCTCGGCAGCCAGCTCAAGCTCAAGCAGAAGAATCAGCTGCACCAGTCGGCGGCGATCTTCAGCCACTTCACCGGCGTGCAGCGCCGCGACGGCGAGGACGCCGGCAACATCACCGTGCAGCGTTTCGCCCACGGCTGGATGTGGCTGATCCCGCTGCAGCGCGACGTCATGAGCGTCGGCGCGGTGTGTTTCCCCGAATACCTCAAGCAGCGCCGCGGCGACAGCGAAGCCTTCCTGATGCAGACGCTGGAGTCCGAACCCTCGGTGTGGCGGCGCATGCAGGGCGCGCAGCGCTGCGGCGACGTCCACGTCACCGGCAACTATTCCTACACCTGCTCGCGCATGACCGGCCCGGGCTGGGTCATGGTCGGCGACGCCTACGCCTTCGTCGATCCGGTGTTTTCCTCCGGCGTCTACCTGGGCATGAACAGCGGCGAGCAGGCCGCCTCGGTGGTCGACGGCGCCCTGCGCGAGCCCGCGCGCGAAACCGAACTGCAGACCGCGATGGTCAAGCGGCTCAAGCGCGGCCTGCGTCATTTCCAATGGTTCATCTATCGCTTCACCACGCCGGTGATGCGCGAGCTGTTCAACGCCCCGCGCAACTATTGGCAGATCGAGCAGGCGGTGATCTCGATGCTCGCCGGCGACGTGTTCGATAACCGCGACGTGCTGCGCCGCCTGCGCGTGTTCCGCTTCGTCTATGCGATGACGGCGCTGCGCATGGCGCCGCAGGCGCTGCGCGGCTGGTGGCGGCGCAAGCGCCAGGTCGGCGTCGACTTCCGCGGCGACACCCTGCAGCGGGGCAACCCGTGAGCGCGGCCGAAGCCATGCTGGCGATGCCGCCGCAACTGCAGGTCGACTACGTCGCGGCCACGCCGGCCGAACTGCTCGCCCAGGACGACACCCTGGCGGTGTTCGGTTTCGGCGCGCAAGCGCCGCAGCACGACGACCCGCGTTATCTGCGCGTGGCCCTGGAACCGTTCGGCGACCGGCGCCTGGAGCGCTGGCGCGGCCGCGGCCCGGTGATCAAGGGCCGCGACGGCGACCTGGCCTGGTCGGAAGACGGCGCGCTGCAGTTCGGCGTGATCGAGTTCGACGAACCCGAACCGCTGCCGGGCGAAGCCACCAACGGCGAGATCGCGCGCGCCGCCGAATACCTGTACCGCAAGCTGCTCGCCTTCACCGAAGCGCGCGGCTATCCGCATTTGTTGCGGATCTGGAACTACCTCGACGGCATCACCCTCGGCCACGGCGACGAAGAGCGTTACCGCGTGTTCTGCGTCGGCCGCGCCAAGGGCCTCGGCGATTTCGACATCGCGCGCCTGCCGGCGGCGACCGCGATCGGCCGCGTCGACGGCGCGCGCCGCTTGCAGGTGTATTGGCTGGCCTCGCGCACGCCCGGCACGCCGCTGGAAAACCCGCGCCAGGTCAGCGCCTATCGCTACCCGCGCCAGTACGGCCCGCAGCCGCCGAGCTTCGCCCGCGCCATGCTGCCGCCGCAGCCGGCGGCGATGCCCTTGCTGTTGTCGGGTACCGCCGCCGTGGTCGGCCACGAGTCCAAGCACGCCGATTCGGTGCTGGCCCAACTCGACGAGACCCTGGCCAACTTCGACAGCCTGCTCGGCGTCGCCCGCCAGCGCCGGCCGCAGCTGTCGAGCGCGTTCGGCGGCGGCTCCTGCCTGAAGGTGTACGTGCGCGACGTCGAGGAGATCGACAACGTCGCCGCCGCGCTCGACCGCCGTTTCGGCGATCGGGTGCCGCGCATCCTGCTGCACGCGGCGATCTGCCGCTACGAACTGCGCGTGGAGATCGACGGCTCGCACGGCTGAAACATCGCCGTGCAAGCGCCGCCGGCCTCGCTCACGGCCGACAACCTCGATGCAGCGGCGCCGCCAGGCGCCGGAGCGCCTGAATTCGCGCCGGCGCCCATCGGTCCCGGCCACCTGTGGCACTTGAAATCGCCCCGGCAGACGCTACGTTGCGCATGTGGCCAAACGGGCCGACTGCGGAGTACGACACGATGGGATTGATCAGCCTGCTCTGGGGCATCGTCGCGCTGCTGTGGATGATCCTCGCCCTGATCCCGCTGTTGGGCTGGGGCAACTGGTTCCTGATCCCGTTCGCCGCGGTCGGCGCGCTCATCGCCGCGATCGGATTGTTGTTCACACGCTCGGAAAAGAACGGCCGCGCCAAGGCCGGTCTGCTGCTCAACGCCATCGTGATCGTGGTCGGCGTGGTCCGCCTGGGCATCGGCGGCGGCGTCATCTGAGCGCGACCGCCTGAGCGGCGGCTTCATTCGAGTGCGAACGCCTGAGCCGCGACCGCGCCGCTAACGCGACACGGCAATGCAGCGGCGCGATGGTGGCGCCCGATCCTGCGCTATCGATACTCCGAGCCGAAACCTCGGCCCGGAAGGTTCGCGGAGGTGATGGTCCGGGCTCAGGCCTGCTCAAGCCCGGTTTTTGGACGCGCGGCCAGCAAGGCCCGCGTGTGCGCATGCTGCGGCGCGCGCAACACCTGCGCGGTCGGCCCGGTCTCGACGATGCGACCGGCTTCGAGCACGGCGATGCGCTCGGCCACCGCCGCCGCGGCGGCCAGGTCGTGGGTCACGAACAACAGGGCCAGGCCGCGCTCGCGCTTGAGCCGCGCGAGCAGGGCCAAAATCGCCGCGCGGTGATGCGCGTCGAGGGCCGACACCGCTTCGTCGCAGACCAACAGTTCGGGATCGGTCGCCAGTGCGCGCGCGATCGCGATGCGTTGGCGCTGGCCGCCGGAGAACTGGTGCGGGTAACGATCGAGCATGGCGTCGTCCAAGCCGACCGCCTGCATCAATGCGGCAGCATGGCGGCGACGCGCGGCGGCATCGCCGCGAGCGTGAATGCGCAAGGGCTCGGCTACGATCTCGGCGATGCGCAGGCGCGGATCGAGCGAGGCGTAGGGGTCCTGGAACACGACCCCGGTACGCGCGCGTAAGCGACGCAAGGCGCGCGCATCGAGATCGCCGAGGTCGGTGCCGTCGATCGACACCCGGCCCTGCGCGCCGCGCAACAGGCGCAGCAACACGCGGCCGAGCGTGCTCTTGCCGCTGCCGCTCTCGCCGACCAGGGCCAGGCCTTCGCCGCGCCGCAGTTCGATGTCGACACCGTCGAGCGCGCTGTGCGCGGCGCGCGGATAGCGCATGCGCAGGCCTTCGCCGCGCAACAGCACCGGCGCCTCCGACACGCGCTCCGGCAAGGCCTCGATGCGGTCGGCGGCGAGCAGCTCGCGCGTGTAGGCCTGGCTCGGCGCGGCGAACACCGCCGCGGTGTCGCCGCGTTCGACCACCGCACCGCGCTGCAGCACCAGCAATTGCTGCGCGTAGGCGCCGACCAGCGGCAAGTCGTGACTGATCAACAACAACGCCAGGCGATCCTCGCGGCGCAGGCGGTCGAGCAGGTCGAGGATGTCGCGGGCGATGCGCGCATCCAGGGCCGAAGTCGGTTCGTCGGCGATCAGCACCCGCGGCTGGGTCGCCAACGCCAAAGCGATGGCGATGCGCTGGCGCTGGCCGCCGGAGAACTGGTGCGGATAGCGGCGCAACGCGTTCGCCGGGTCCGGCAATTGCACCCGTTCGAACAAGGCCAGCGCACGTTCGCGAGCGGCCGCGGCCGACAAGCCGCAGACCGCGCGCAGGGTTTCGTCCAGTTGCGCGCCGACCCGGCGCAGCGGATGCAACGCCGCAAGCGGGTCTTGCGGCACCCAGGCCAGGCTGCGGCCGCGCAGGCGCGCGTGCGCGGCGCCGCCGAGGGCGATGCGTTCGCCGTCGACGCTGAGGCGCCCTTCGCCGCGCAGCTCCGGCGGCAACAGGCCGAGCAACGCGAGCGCGGTCAGGCTCTTGCCGCTGCCGCTTTCGCCGACCACGCCGAGGCATTCGCCGGCCTGCAGTTGCAGATCGAGCGGCCCGAGCAAGCCGCGCGCGCGCGTCGCCACCGTCAGCGCCTGCAGGCACAACAGCGCGCTCATGCGGCCGCCGCCTCGACCTTGGCGCCGCCGTCGCGGGCGTCGCCGCGTACGTCGAGCCAATCGCGCAGGCCGTCGCCGAGAAACTGGAACGCGGCCAGGGTCGCGACCAGGAACCCGGCCGGGAACAACAAGGTCCACGGCGCGCTGTCGAGCTCCTGCACGCCTTCGGCGAGCAGGCCGCCCCAACTCGACGAAGGCTCGTCGATCGACAAGCCGAGGAAGCCGAGGAAGCTTTCGACCAGGATCGCCTGCGGCAGGATCAGGCCGAGATACACGAACGCCAGCGGCAACAGATTCGGCAGCACGTGCCAGCGCAGGCGCTGGCCGAAACTCGCCCCGGCCGCCTGCGCGGCGAGCACGAACGGCGCCTCGCGCAGGCGCGCGGCCTCGGCGCGCATCACCCGCGCCAGGTCGATCCAGACATACCCGCCGATCGCCGCGAGCAGCAGCAGCAACGAACGCTCGAACAGGGTCAGCAACAGGATCACCACCAACAGGAACGGCAGCGCCGAGAACACGTCGAGCACCCGCAACATCGCGCGCTCGACGCGGCCGCCGGCGAGGCCGGCGATGGCGCCGTAACCCAGGCCGATGACCAGGGCGACCACACTGGCGAGCAAGCCGATGCCGAGCGACAGGCGGCCGCCGGCGAGCGTGCGCGCGAACACATCGCGGCCGATCGCGTCGGTGCCGAACCAATGGCCGGCCGTGCCCGGCCGCACCGACAGCGCGTCCCAGTCGGGCAGGATCGGCCCGTAGCGAGCCAGCGCCGGCGCGAGCCAGCAGGCGGCGGCGAGTGCGGCGAGCACCAGCAGGCAGGTGCGGGCGAGCGGCGGAAGCGAGGCGAGAGAACGCATGGCCGCTCATCCTAACGGCTTCGCTAACGAACGGGTCCGGCGCAAGCGGCGGCGCGCCCACTCCTTATCGAGCCAATCCATTCCCCCCTTTGGAAAAGGGGGCCAGGGGGCCTTTGTTTTACTTCCGGCCTCCATCGCAACCCGCCCCCACATAGCCCCAGGGCATAAGCAGATGAGGCAATACCTTTTCCCCTGGGCCACCGGTCGCGGCGACATTCCCTACATGGTGAATGGGAAATGCTGACGATGAAGGCCAAGTACGCACTGCGCGCGATGTGCGCGCTGGCGCGTGCCGACGGCGGCCGGCTCCGGGGCGGCAGGCTGCAGGCGCGCACGATCGCCGAACACAGCCGCGCACCCGGCAAGTTCCTCGAGACCATCCTGGTCGATCTGCGCCAGGCCGGTTTCATCGACAGCCGACGCGGCCAGAAGGGCGGTCACGCCCTGGCCCGCCCGGCCGACCAGATCATGATCGGCGACCTGATCCGCGCCATCGACGGGCCGCTGGCGCCGGTGCGCTGCGCCAGCGTCAGCGCCTACCAGCCCTGCTCCGACTGTCCCGACCCCGACGCCTGCAGCCTGCGTTCGCTGATGCGCGAGGCGCGCGACGCGATCTCCGACGTGCTCGACCGGCGCAGCCTGCACGAGCTGGCCCTGGCGCCCGGTTCGAGCCTGGCCGCGCTGGCCGGAGACGGCCCGTGAGCCGGCAGGTGCCGGGCGAGCGCGGTGCCGGCCGCCGTGCCCGCGCGTCGGCCGAACCGCGCCAGCAAGATCCGCGCCAGCAAGACCAGCGCCCACCCGAACGCGCCGCCGCGCGCCGAGCCGGCGCCGAGCGGCTACAGCCGAGCGTCGAACCCGAGATCAACATCGTCAACCTCAGCGACAGCGAGTACCAGTTGCTGACCGCGGTGCGCGAACTCGGCCAGGGCCAGATCGAAGTCGTCGTGCACAGCTCGCGCATCGTCCAGATCACCCGCAGCCAACACCTGCCGGTGGCGCCGACGCGGGCGCCGCGTCCGTGAGCCGCGCGCCCTGTCGACGCCGGTAATCGATTCCGCGGCCGTCGCCGCGGCCGCTCGACCTGCACCCACCCGCTATCGGCCCGATCGATGGGCCCACCGACTGTCCAGTCACCGCTGAAGGAGCGCACCATGCAAACCCGGGTTCGACTTGCGAACGCAACGCCTGCCGCGACCACTTGGCTGTGGGGCGCGCTGGCGTGTGCGCTCGCCTTGCCGGCCCCGGCGCAAACCGCTCCGCCTACGGTCGAAGAGCTGGCCCAACGTCTGCGCGCGATCGAACAGCGCCTCGGCGGCGGCGAGGCCGTCGCCGACGCGGCCGCCGACAGCGGCAACCTGGCCGACCTCGATCAACGCCTGCGGGTAATCGAACGCCGTCTGGAACTGCAAGCCGAGGAAAGCGCAGCCAAGGCGGCGAGCACGCCGACGCTGACGCTGAGCGCGAGCAAGGGACTGGCGGTGAAATCGCCGCCGCCGGGCGACGTCGAACTGAAGTTCAAGGCGCTGGTCCAGGCCGATGGCCGCTTCTTCATCGGCGACGACACGGTGCCGCAGAACGACACGTTTCTGTTCCGCCGGATCATGCCGACCATCGAAGGCAGTTGGGGCTCGCTGGTCGGCTTCCGCCTGACCCCGGAGTTCGCCGGCGACAGCGCGACCATCGCCGACGCCTACCTCGACCTCAAGTTCGATCCGCGCGCAACCGTGCGCATCGGCAAGTTCAAGAGCCCGGTCGGCCTGGAGCGCTTGCAGTCCAGCGGTTCGACCGCGCTGATCGAACTCGGCCTGGCGTCGGAGCTGACTCCCAACCGCGACCTCGGCGTGCAACTGCAGGGCGAGTTCGCCCAGTCGACGGTGTCGTACGCGCTCGGCGTCTACAACGGCGCGGTCGACGGCCGCGACAGCCCGACGGTGAACCCGGACAACGACTTCGAACTCGCCGGACGCCTGTTCTTCGAACCGTGGAAGAACCACAGCAACGCACTCTCCGGCCTGGGCTTCGGCCTGGCCGGCAGCCGCGGCGACAAGCAGGGCAGCGGCAACAACGTCCTGCCGCGCTACCGCACCCCAGGGCAGACCCAGTTCTTCAACTACCGCGGCGCCGCCCTGGCCGACGGCGCGCACACGCGCTGGTCGCCGCAGGCCTGGTACTACCGCAACGCCTTCGGCGTGCTCGGCGAATACGTCAGCTCCAGCCAGCAGGTGCGCATCGGCGCGGCCGCCGACGAACTCGACCACCGCGCCTGGCAAGTCACCACCGGCTACGTGCTGACCGGCGAGGACGCCGGCTACAAGGGCGTGGCGCGGCCTAACCATCCGTTTACGGTCGGTGGTGCAGGCTGGGGCGCGTTCGAACTGGTCGCACGCTACGGGCGCCTGGAGATCGACGATGCGGCTTTCCCGCGCTACGCCGATCGCAACGCCGTCGCCGCCGCGGCGCGTTCGTGGGGCCTGGGCCTGAATTGGTACCTGACCGGCAACCTCAAGCTGGTCGCCAACTACACCCAGACCGAATTCGAGGGCGGCGCCGCCGCCGGCCGCGACCGCGAAGACGAAAAGGCCTTCTTCACCCGCGCCCAGCTCGCCTTCTGAAGCCGGGCATTGCAATACCCGCGACTCTCCGACACCCAGTTCGCCCCCCAGTTCGCCCCACGCACAGGACTTACCGATGAAAACCAGTTTCCGCCTGATGTTGCTCGGCCTGGCCCTCGCCGCCGCCTCGGCATCGGCCAAAGACGTCGAATTGCTCAACGTGTCCTACGACCCCACCCGCGAGTTCTATGCCGAGGTCAACCAGGTCTTCGCCGCGCAGTGGAAACAGCAGACCGGCGAAACCCTCAACCTGCGCGCCTCGCACGGCGGCTCCGGCAAGCAGGCGCGCTCGGTCGTCGACGGTCTCGAAGCCGACGTGGTGACCCTGGCGCTGGCCGGCGACATCGACACCATCGCCAACGCCAAGCAGTTGCCGGCGAACTGGCAGACGCGCCTGCCGCACCAGAGCTCGCCCTACACCTCGACCATCGTGTTCCTGGTGCGCAAGGGCAATCCTAAGCGCATCAAGGACTGGGGCGACCTGACCCAGGCCGGCCTCGGCGTGATCACGCCGAACCCGAAGACTTCCGGCGGCGCGCGCTGGAATTATCTGGCCGCCTGGGCCTGGGCTTCGACCAAGTACCGCGACGGCGACAAGGTCGTCGACTACCTGACCCAGTTGTTCAAGAACGTACCCGTGCTCGACACCGGCGCGCGCGGCTCGACCACGACCTTCGTCGACCGCGGCATCGGCGATGTATTGCTGGCCTGGGAAAACGAGGCGCTGCTGACCCTGGAGCAGCCGGCCAATCGCGGCAAGTACGAGATCGTCGTGCCGAGTCTGAGCATCAAGGCCGAACCGCCGGTGGCCTGGATCGACAAGAACGTCGACAAGCACGGCACCCGCAAGCAGGCCGAAGCCTATCTGCGCTTCCTGTACACGCCCGAAGGCCAGCGCCTCGCCGCCAAGCACGGCTACCGTCCAGCCGAACCGGACAAGGTGCCGGCGGCCGAGCTCGCCAAGTTCCCGGCGGTGAAGCAGGTCACCATCGACAGCGCGTTCGGCGGTTGGAAGAAAGCCCAGGCCGCGCATTTCTCCGACGGCGGTTTCTTCGACAAGATCTATCTGCCGAAGTAAGCCCGCGCACGACGAGATCGATAGCTTGCCCTCGCAAAGGGCAAGCGGCCGGCCTCGCCCATCGCCACGCCGGCACGAGCCGCGACACCGAACGGTGCCGCGGCTCTTTCATTTGTGCGATCCATGAACGCACCGCACCGGCTGCGCGGCGGCCAGTCGGCTGACGTCGCGTCCACATCCGAGACTGCGTTGGTGCACTCATCGTCCGCGTGCCCGCGATCACGCCGCGGCGATCGCGTGCGCATGCGAGACCGACCCTAGCCGCGCGACGTCGGCCGCCGAAACAGCGTTTTTTGCGATCGCCGACGCGATGCGCCGGACGCTTCCGTGTCGGACTCCAAGCATGGAGTCCCGCGCTCATCACAGTTATCCGTTTACGCACGGATAGGGACATGGACGCGTCAACGCCGCGCTGCATACTCGCGGCGCATCGCAACGAGCCTGTGCGGCCGGTCGCGTTATGGGAAGCCGAGTCGTCATCGTTTCGTCATCGACGCTGCGCATGCGACACGCAGGGGCGTCCGCATCGCGGCTTGCGATACCCGCCGCCGTTCGGTGCTCGCCGCTCCGATCGCGGCGCACCACTTCATCGCTCGCCCATCGCCGCATCGGCCGCCCTGCGCATGCCGAGCGCTGCGCGGGCTCTCATCCTGGAACCGCTCCATGCGCAACGCTCAGATCGAAGACCTGCTGCCGCTGTCGCCGTTGCAGCACGGCTTCCTGTTCCACGCCCTCTACGACCAGGAGGTGCAGGACAGCTATGTCGTGCAGATGGTGTTCGCGCTCGACGGCGCGCTCGATGCGGCGGCCCTGCAGGCGGCAGCGCAGGCGCTGCTGCGGCGCCACGCCAGCCTGCGTGCGGCCTTCGTCCATCACAAGATCAAGGAGCCGGTGCAGGTCATCCAGCGCGAAGTCGAGCTGCCGTGGCGTGAAATCGATCTGGGCGGCTTACCCGCCGACGAACGCGCCGATGCATTGGCGCAAGCCATCGCCGACGACCAACAGCAGCGCTTCGAGCTGACCCGTGCGCCGCTGCTGCGCTTCGTGCTGGTGCGCGAGTCGGCGAGCCGCCATTACCTGTTGTTCACCAGCCACCACATCCTGCTCGACGGCTGGTCCTCGCCGATCCTGCTGCAAGAGCTGTTCGCGCTGTACCGCAACGGCGCCGACGCGCAGGCGCTGCCGCGGGTCACGCCCTACCGCGACTACATGCGCTGGTTGACCTCGCGCGACGCCGCCGCG
>NZ_CP013141.1:4455737-4519917 GCF_001442535.1 Lysobacter antibioticus
ACACCGCCGCCCACCGCGCCGCGCTCGACGCCGGCGGGGTCACCCTGGCCGTGCTCGGCACCGGTCCCGACATCGCTTATCCGCGCAACAACGCCGACCTGCACGCGCGCATCGCCGCCGAAGGCGCGCTGATCAGCGAGCACCTGCCGGGCACCCAGGCCAAGCCCGAGCACTTCCCGAGCCGCAACCGCATCCTCGCCGGGCTCAGCCTCGGCACCCTGGTGATCGAGGCGGCCGAACGCTCCGGCGCCCTGATCACCGCGCGCCTGGCCAGCGAATGCGGGCGCGACGTGTTCGCCGTGCCCGGCTCGATCCACAACCCGCTCGCCCGCGGCTGCCATCGCCTGATCCGCGAGGGCGCCGGTCTGGTCGAGAGCGCGGGCGAAGTCGCCGCCGCCCTGGCCCCGCTCGCGGCCGAGCTGGCCGACGACTTGCGCCGTCGCCTGGGCATCCCCATCTCTGCCAGCCACGCGGCCGTCATGGAGGGCGATCACGATGGCGACGACCCGGCTCACGGAGTTAACGACCGCCCGGATTTCGCAGATCCCGACTACCAGTCCTTGTGGGACGCCCTGGGCCACGACCCCACCGGTATGGATCAACTCGTCGAACGGACTGGATTGACGACCGCGGAACTGTCCTCCATGCTGCTGGTCATGGAGCTTGAGGGTCGCGTCGCGGCGCAGCACGGCCGTTATTTCCGCAACCGCTGAACCACGCCATCGCCGAGCGGTCCGACTGAGGGAAGTCGGCCGCCCCGCGGTCAATCAGCAACTCCTACTCACCGCGCCGCATGCGGCGCAGGCCGAGGGAAATGAAAGAGAGCATCCTGGACGTCCTGCTGTACCTTTTCGAGCATTACTTCACCGACGATGCGGACCTTGTCCGCGACCGCGATTCGCTCCGCAGCGGCCCTTTGTTCGACGAATTGGGCCAGGCCGGGTTCAGCCCCGCCGAGATCAACAAAGCCTTCGAGTGGCTCGATGCGCTGGCCTTGCAGCGGCCGGCCGTCAGCCCGCCGCGCACGGGCGGTCCGACCCGGGTCTATTTCGGCCCCGAACTCGACAAGCTCGACGTCGAATGCCGCGGCTTCCTGCTGTTCCTGGAGCAGCACGGCATCCTCGACGCCGGCCAGCGCGAGCTCGTGCTCGACCGGGCCATGGCGCTGGACCAGGACGAACTCGACCTCGACGACCTGAAATGGGTCGTGCTGATGGTCCTGTTCAACCAGCCCGGCTCCGAGGCGGCCTACGCCTGGATGGAAACCCAGATGTTCGCCGACGAACCCGAGCCGGTGCACTGACGCCGGCCTCGCGTCGCCGCGCCGGCGACGCCCCCAAAGCCGCGGCCCTGCTGCGGCGCGAGCCGGCATCGCCGCTCGCGGCACCCCATCGCCATTACCGATCGCCGGGCCGATGAGCCGGCCGGCATGCTAGTTTCTTGCGTCCACCGCGCGCCTGGGGCGGCCGCGGGGGCATAGCCATGTCCGGCGACGGCACCCTTGCGGGGCCCGACTGCGCCGGCGGCTCACTCACAAGGACGATCGCGAGATCAGGGGGACAGCATGACCAATTGGTATTACCACGACGCAGCCCAGGGCCGAGTCGGTCCGATCGACGCCGACGCCGTGCGCGGCCACTACCGCGAGGGCCGCATCCACCGCGACACCTTGCTGTGGCGCGAAGGCCTGCGCGAATGGCAGCCGCTCGAGCGCCTGTCGAGCGAACTCGGCCTGGACGAAGACTTGCTGTCGTCGGCGCCGCGGCCGGTAGCGCCGCCGCCGTTGCCGCCGCAGACCCCGACCGCGTCGGGTCCGCCGCCCTACTCGACGCGGTCGGCGCACTCGGCCAACCCGGCCGATGCCGCCGCCGCGCACTTCAACCAACGCCAGGCGCCGCCGCCGCGGCGCGGCCTGTCGGGCTGCGCGATCGTCGCGATCGTGCTGGCCGTGCTCGCGATCCCGATGGTCGGCATCCTCGCCGCGATCGCCTTGCCGGCGTATCAGGACTACACGGTGCGGGCCAAGGTCACCGAAGCCATCAACGGCTCGGGCCAGTACAAGCTCCAGGTCGCCGAGTACGTGGCCGCCAACGAGGAATGCCCCGGCAACGACAGCAAGGGCTTCCAACCCGCGGCCGCCTACGCCGGCCCGCGCGTGGCTTCGGTCAAGTTCGGCGAACTCGAAGGCTGCGGCATCGAAATCGAGCTGCGCGGCATCGGCAGCAAGGCCGACGGCCAGAAAATCTGGCTGGAACTCGACCCCTCCAGCGGCGAGTGGACCTGCAGCTCGGAGATCGAAGACCGCCTGCTGCCGCAGAGCTGCCGCGGCTGAAGCACCCGGGCGGCGATGCCGGCATCGCCGCCCGACCGCCCTGTAGAACCGACGCACCGAGACAGGACAGAGATTCGCGATGAGCCAGTGGTACTACAGCGACAACGAGCGCAATCGGCACGGGCCGCTCGACGGTGCCGACATGGCCGCGCGCCACCGCAGCGGCGAGCTGGGCCCCGACACCCTGGTCTGGCGCGACGGCCTGACGCACTGGCGTCCCTGGCGCGAACTCGCCTCTGAGCTGGTCGCCGAGCCCGGCTTCGCAGCCGAGCCGGAGCGTCCGCAGCAAGCCCAGCCCGGCGCAGCGGCGGCTTCGGCCGACCGTCAAGCCGACCCTGCCCACGCCGCGGCCAGCGTGACCGTCGCGACCGCGCCTGCCGCACAGGTCTACGACGGCAGCAGCGCAACGGCCGAATCCGATTCGCCCTATGCCGCGCCGCGCGCCGGTGTCGCCGACGACACCACCGTCGTCTACGGCTTTGAGGTCGTCCATGTCGGCTTCTGGAAGCGCCTGGCCGCCTACATGATCGACTCGCTGCTGGTCGGCATCGCCTACTACGCCGTCAGCATGGTCCTGACCGTCGGCCTGATCGGCTTCGGCATGTCCTCGGCCTCGGGACTGTCCTCGGCGACCTGGCTGGAGAACCCCGGCGTCGCCATCGCCGTGCTGATGGGCGTGGTCTACACCTGCATCGGCCTGATCAGCGCGGCCTATTACGTCGGCTTCGAGTCCTCGTCGATGCAGGCCACGCTCGGCAAGCTCGCGGTCGGGATCAAGGTCGTCGACGCCGACGGCCGCCGCCTGACCCGGATGCGCGCGCTCGGCCGCTGGGCCTCGAGCCTGCTGTCCTACCTGAGCCTGTGCGTCGGCTTCCTGATGATCGCCTTCACCGACCGCAAGCGCGGCCTGCACGACATCCTGGCCAAGACCCAGGTGGTCGACCGCTGGGCCTACACCGGGCGTCCGGAGATGCAGCGCCGCGATCTGGGGCCGGTGGCGATCGTGGTGCTCGTACTGGGCGGCCTGCTATGGCTACTCTATGTCGGCGTCGTGCTCGCGATGGCGTTGCTACCGATGTTCGGGAACTGAGCCGCAACGCTCTGTAAGCTGAACAGGCTGCAAGCCATCACGCCCTCTTCAAGTGTTTCAGTGCCAATTTATTGGCGTTTCCGGCAGGCCGCGCTTGACAGCTGCGGCCGGCTCATGATTCCACTAGAAAAAGGAAACCTGAACGCCCGCAGCCGAACGCTGCGGGCGTCGCCTTCTTAACCCCTGCCTCACGAGGCACCGCTGCCGTGCAGCGCCCGCACCGGGCCTGCGGAGTACCCATGGCCAAGAACCTCCTCATCGTCGAGTCGCCCGCCAAGGCCAAGACGATCAACAAGTACCTCGGCAAGGACTTCATCGTCCTGGCCTCCTACGGCCATGTCCGCGACCTGGTGCCCAAAGAGGGTGCGGTCGATCCCGACAATCACTTCGCGATGGACTACGCCGTCATCGAGAAGAACGAAAAACACGTAGACGCGATCGCCAAGGCCGCCAAGAGCGCCGACAACCTGTTCCTGGCGACCGACCCGGACCGCGAGGGCGAAGCGATCAGTTGGCACATCGGCGAGATCCTGCGCGAGCGCGGCCTGCTCGAAGGCAAGCCGCTGCAACGCGTGGTGTTCACCGAAATCACGCCGCGCGCGATCAAGGAGGCCATGAGCCATCCGCGCGCCATCGCCAGCGACCTGGTCGATGCGCAGCAGGCGCGCCGCGCGCTCGACTACCTGGTCGGCTTCAACCTCTCGCCGGTGCTGTGGCGCAAGGTCCAGCGCGGCCTGTCCGCCGGCCGCGTGCAGTCGCCGGCGCTGCGCATGATCGTCGAGCGCGAGGAAGAGATCGAAGCCTTCGTCGCCCGCGAGTACTGGAGCATCGAGGCCGAGTGCGCGCACCCGACCCAGGCCTTCACCGCCAAGCTCACCAAGCTCGACGGCAAGAAGTTCGAGCAGTTCACCATCACCGAGGGCGACACCGCCGAGGCCGCGCGCAAGCGCCTGGTCGCGGCCGCCAACGGCGCGCTGCACGTCACCGACGTCACCAGCAAGGAACGCAAGCGCCGCCCGGCCGCGCCGTTCACCACCTCGACCCTGCAGCAGGAAGCCTCGCGCAAGCTCGGCTTCACCACCTCGCGCACCATGCGCGTGGCGCAGAAGCTGTACGAGGGCATGGCGCTCGGCGACGAGGGCACGGTCGGCCTGATCAGCTACATGCGTACCGACTCGGTCAGCCTGTCACAGGAAGCCGTCGCCGAGATCCGCGACGTGATCGCCCGCGACTTCGGCACCAAGGCCCTGCCGGACAAGCCGAACACCTACCAGACCAAGTCCAAGAACGCGCAGGAAGCGCACGAAGCGATCCGCCCGACCTCGGCATTGCGCACGCCCTCGCAGGTGTCGCGCTTCCTCGACGACGACGGCCGCCGCTTGTACGAACTGATCTGGAAGCGCGCCGTCGCCTCGCAGATGGTGCCGGCCACGCTCAACACGGTCAGCGTCGATCTCGCCGCCGGCTCCGAGCACAGCTTCCGCGCCTCCGGCACCACCGTGATCGATCCGGGCTTCCTCGCCGTGTACGAGGAAGGCAAGGACGCCAAGGCCGCCGAGGACGAGGACGAAGGCCGCAAGCTGCCGTTGATGAAGACCGGCGACCGCATTCCGCTCGACCGCATCCACGCCGACCAGCATTTCACCGAGCCGCCGCCGCGCTTCTCGGAAGCCTCGCTGGTCAAGACGCTCGAGGAATACGGCATCGGCCGTCCCTCGACCTACGCCTCGATCATCCAGACCCTGCTGTTCCGCAAGTACGTCGAACTCGACAGCCGCCGCTTCCGTCCGACCGACGTCGGCCGCGCGGTGTCGAAGTTCCTGTCCGGCCATTTCACCCGCTACGTCGACTACGACTTCACCGCCAAGCTCGAGGACGAGCTCGATGCGGTGTCGCGCGGCGAGGAAGAGTGGGTGCCGTTGATGGAGCGGTTCTGGGGACCGTTCAAGCAACTGGTCGAAGAGAAGAAGGAATCGGTCGACCGCAGCGAAGCCACCGGCGCGCGCGAGCTCGGCACCGACCCCAAGAGCGGCAAGCCGGTCAGCGTGCGTCTGGGCCGCTACGGGCCGTACGCGCAGATCGGCACCGCCGAGGACGAGGACAAGCCGACCTTCGCGTCCTTGCGCCCCGGCCAGAGCATGCACACGATCTCGCTGGAGGAATCGCTGGAGCTGTTCAAGCTGCCGCGCAAGCTCGGCCTGGACAAGGACGAGGAAGTCAGCGTCGGCGTCGGCCGCTTCGGCCCCTTCGCCAAGCGCGGCAGCGTGTACGCCTCGCTGAAGAAGGAAGACGATCCCTACACGATCGACCTGGCGCGCGCGGTGTTCCTGATCGAAGAGAAGGAAGAGATCGCCCGCAACCGCATCATCAAGGAGTTCGAGGGTAGCGACATCCAGGTCCTCAACGGCCGCTTCGGCCCCTACATCAGCGACGGCAAGCTCAACGGCCGCATTCCCAAGGATCGCGAGCCGGCCTCGCTGACCCTGGAAGAAGTGGTCAAGCTGATGGAAGAAACCGGCAAGCCGATGCGCGGCCGCTTCGGCAAGAAGGGCGCGGCGAAGAAGGAACCGGCCAAGAAGGCGGCCAAGAAGACCGCCGCGGCCAAGAAAACGCCAGCCGAAAAAGCGCCGGCCGAGAAAGCCGTGAAGAAGGCCGCGACCAAGAAAGCGCCGGCCAAGAAAGCGGCGAAGAAAACCGTCAAGAAGGTCGCCAAGAAAACCGCGACCAAAAAGGCGGCGAAGAAAGTCGTGAAGAAAGCGGTCGCCTGAGGCGACCGCACGGCGTGACGGAAAGCTCGCTTTCGGGCTTTCCGTGGCTGTTCCATGCGCCGGCGTCTCCTCGCATGGCGACCGCACGCACAGATTCGCGCCGAGGCGCCGTCTAGGATCGTGCGCATTCAAGACGCGATCGAAATCGCGCTGATCGATGGACGACCGAAGTTGTTGGGGGGTGTCTTTCACCTATCCCGACGACAGGAGTCGCCATGAACCGCATTGCCCGCACCTCTCTCCTCGTATCCGGCGCCGCCTTGTGCGCAGCGCTGTTGCCGGTGTCCGCCGTCCAGGCGCACGGCACCTTCGTCAATCCGCAAAGCCGGATCTACAAGTGCTATCTCGGCAATAAAGAGAACCCGGCCGACCCGGCCTGCCGCGCCGCCTGGGCGGTGGCCGGACCGCAGCTGTTCTACGACTGGAACGGCATCAACCAGGCCAACGCCAACAGCAACCACCAGGCGGTGGTGCCCAACGGCAAGCTGTGCAGCGGCGGCAACCCCACCTTCCGCGGCCTCGACGTGCTGCGCAGCGACTGGCAGGCCACCACGCTGCGTTCCGGCAGCAGCCACACCTTCACCTTCTATGCGACCGCGCCGCATGCGACCAAGGAATGGACGTTCTACGTCACGCCGCAGGGCTGGAATCCCAGCACCGCACTGCAGTGGAGCAGCATGCAGCAGTTCTGCAAGAGCGCGAAGGTGCCGCTGTCGAGCGGCAACAACTACCACATCACCTGCACCCTGCCGAACCGCACCGGCCGCCACGTGATCTACAACACCTGGCAGCGCTCGGACTCGACCGAAGCCTTCTACACCTGCATGGACGTCAACTTCAGCAACGCCCTGGCCGAGCGCAACTCGGCCTGGCGAGACGCCGGCAACCTCAACGTCGCCAACGACTATCCGGTCGGCACCACGGTCACCTTGCGCGTGTTCAACGCCGACGGCTCCGACGCCGAGAAGGTCGAGACCGTGCTGCGCGCCGGCGAGACCTCGGTGATCGACTGGCCGCGCCGAATCGGCGACGAAGTCAACGCGCGTTCGCGTTTCGCCCGCATCGGCGAGAAGCGCGGCGCCGAACCGATCCAGGCCAAGTCCGGCAGCGCCGGCAACCACGTCTGGCTGACCGGCAATCGCTCCTACGCCTTCGACGTGCGCTTGCCCGAGTCGGCCCAGCCCTACGCCGACGAACACGCCCACCACGGCCACTGATCCGTCCGCTTGAGCGGACGGAAGCTCTGCGGTTGTAGTGGCTCCCGACGACGGCGAGGCCGCTCCGCCTGGAGCGGCCTCGTGCGCGCATGCGACACTCGCCGCCTGCGACCGTCCGGAGCCGTCATGCCCGCCCCAGCCCTGTCCATCGCCGATGCCGCCGCCGCCCTCGCACGCGGCGGCGTCGTGGTGTACCCGACCGAAGCGGTCTGGGGCCTCGGCTGCGATCCGCGCGACGAAGCCGCGGTGCATCGCCTGCTGACGATCAAACGGCGGCCGGTCGACAAAGGCGTGATCCTGATCGCCGCGTCGATCGCCCAACTCGATGCCTGGGTCGACTGGCAGGCCCTGCCGGCGCCGCGCCGCGAGGCCGTGCTCGCCAGCTGGCCGGGGCCGCATACCTGGGCGGTACCGGCCACCGCGGCGTTGCCGTCGTGGATCAGCGGCGCTCATCGCAGCGTCGCGGTGCGGGTGACCGCGCACCCGCAGGCGCGCGCCCTGTGCGAGGCCTTCGGCCACGCCCTGATCTCGACCAGCGCCAACCTCGCCGGCCTTCCGCCGGCGTTCCGCCGCGGCGAGCTCGACCCGGCCCTGCTCGCGCTCAGCGACGGCGTCTGCGAGGGCGAGACCGGCGGCCTGGCCGCGCCGACCGCGATCCGCGTGGCACTCAGCGGCGAGGTCGTGCGCGGCTGAACGTGCGCGGCTGAACCGGCACAGGTCCCGGTACTGAACGCCTCGCCATCGGGCACTCGCCGCACGGCGGTCCGGCAGCGGATTCGACTTTCCCGTAACGCATCGGAAGCGCAAGATGCGCGCATGTCCCGTGCCCGCCGCCTCCGCCTCGTACCGGCCGCGCTCTTGCCGAGCCTGCTCCTACCGAGCGTGCTCGCCGCCTGGCTGTGCGCTGGCGCGCTGGCCGGCAGCGCCCACGCCGCCGAGGTATTGATCTACCGCTGCACCGACGAGCGCGGCCACATCAGCCTGCGCGATACGCCGTGCACCGGCGGCCAGCGCCAGCAGACGATGACCATGATGCGGCCGGTCGACCCGCCGCCGCGCCCTGTGGAAACCGCGGTCGCCGCGCCGGCGCCGGTCGCCTCCGAACGCCGGCCGCAGCGCTTGATCGTGCACACGCCGCAGCCGATGTTCGAGTGTGTGCGCCCCGACGGCACGAGCTACACCAGCAACAACGGCGACGGCAATCCGCGCATGATGCCGATCGTCGACCTGGGCTATGGCGTGCCGGTCTACAACAACCGCACCTCGCTCGGCGGCCGCATCGGCGCGCCGACCCCGCGCCTGGGCGATCCGAGCGCGCGCATCGCCATCGCCGGCCGCCACGGCAACGTCGCCTACGCCGGCACTGCCCGCTCCGGCGGGTATTATTCCGGCGGCTACGATTACGGTTACGGCGTCTACTACGGCAGCCAGCTGGTGCGCGACGAATGCCAGCAACTGCCGCAGCAGGAAGTCTGCAGCCGTCTGCGCGACCGCCGCTACGAAGGCGATCGCCGCTACAACAGTGCGCTGCAGAGCGAGCGCGCCCGGATCACCCAAGAACAGCGCGGCATCGACGCGCGCCTGAACGCCGATTGCGGAGCTTACTGATGCGCGTGTGGTGGTGCTTGCCCGTCCTGTTGCTGGCCTGCGCCGGCGTTTCCGCCCAGCCCGGCAAGGTCGTGATCTACCGCTGCACCGACGCCCTCGGCCAGTTGACCGTGCAAAACAACACGCCGTGCCCGAAAGGCAGCACGCAGGACAAGCGTGTGATCGATTCGGCGCCGTCGAGCGCGGCGCCGCCGTTGTTCATCACCTCGCCGGTGCCGCCGATCGCACCGGCCAACGCCCCACCGCCGCACCCGCCGGTGTCCTCGCAACTGCCCTCGGTGAGCCGCCCGCCGGCGGCCAAGCCGGCCGCGCCCAAATCCACCATCGCCGACGGCGACCGCCTGCCGCCGCCGGTGCTGTTCGAGTGCCGCACCTACGACAACGGCCGCTACCTCAGCGACGACGGCCGCCCGCCGCAGCGCTGTGCGGCGCTGCAGACCACCGGCCTGGGCACCACCGCGTCCGGCGCCGGCGTGGCCTGCCAGATGGTCGACGACCAATGCCAGCGCCTGCCCGACGAAGCGCTGTGCGAAAACTGGAAGCAGCGCCTGCGCGAAGCCGAATCGGCCCTGCGTTTCGGTCGCAGCGACAGTCGCGACGCCTCCGCCGCCGAAGTCGCGCGCATCCAGCGCATCGTCACCGAGAGCACCTGCGGCCGCTGAGCTGCGCCGGCTGAGCTGCGCCCGCATCGCTTGATCGCCGACACGGCGCACAGAAACGCGGTCGGATCTGTCCGGCCGCGCACGGCAGGCGCGTTCCTATAGCTGGAGCCGCCGCAGCGAGGACGGCCCCGCCTCGTCGAGGGACACGACGCGCTGGACCACGGTGGACGACGCCAAGCACGGGCCGGCATCCCACTCGAACGGACATGCGAGCTCATCCGCGCGCTCGGCCATCGACACGCCGAGCGCCGAGCGCACCCACGCGACGACCGCCCCTGTGGCGCAAGCGTCCTATGCGATCGCCCGCCGCCGCACGCATGCCGCTAGTCCACATCAGTAATCGCCGAGGCATCGGCGCGCCATTGCGCGCCGCCCACGGCCCGAAGCCCGCCGCCGCGGCGACGGACACGCGGCGTCCTGCGCCTTCGCCGGCACGGGCGCGCGCCCGTGTCACCGCGGCGGCGACAGGAGACGGCAGATGGCAACCAGGAAAGGCACCGCCGGCGATAAAGCCAAGCCGGCCAAACAAGGCGAATTCCGCGGCGGCGGCACCGTCCGCACCGCGTTGATCCGCGGCGAGACCTTCCGCGCGAAGGCCGTGCAGTACGTCGAAATCGACGGCATGGCGATGTTCGAAGGCGACATCGTGCTCGGCACGGTCGAGGAGGTCGAACGCATCTCGGACATGCTGCGCTCCGAATCCACCTCGGGCATAGCGATGGCCGTGGCGATCAGCGGCTCGCAGTTCCGCTGGCCCGGCTGCAGGATCCCCTACACCATCGACCCGGCGTTGCCCAACACGGCCCGCGTCACCGATGCGATCGCGCACTGGGAAGCCAAGACGCGCTTCCGCTTCATCCTGCGCACCACCGAAGCCGACTACGTGACCTTCCGTCCCGGCAGCGGTTGTTCGGCCCAGGTCGGCCGGCGTGGCGGCCAGCAGTTCGTCAACCTCGCCAGCAGTTGCAGCCTCGGCAACACCATCCACGAGATCGGCCACGTCGTCGGCCTGTGGCACGAACAGAGCCGCGAGGACCGCGATTCGTTCGTGAGCATCCAGTGGGCCAACATCACTTCCGGCTACGAGCACAACTTCAACCAGCACATCAGCGATGGCGACGACATCGGCAGCTACGACTACGGCTCGATCATGCATTACCCGCGCAACGCATTCTCGTCCAACGGCAAGGACACCATCGTGCCGACCGGCGCGGTGCCGCCGGGCACGGTGATCGGCCAGCGCAGCGGTCTGTCGGCCGGCGACATCGCCGCGGTCAATTCGTTCTGCCCGCTGACCACGATCAAGGAATCGCCCACCGACACGCTCAAGGAACGCATCAAGGAAGCGGTGCGCGACAAGCTCAGCGACACTCTCAAGGAAATCCGCAAGGACATCATCACCGACACGATCAAGGAGCAGGTCACCGACACCCGCAAGGAAGGCATCTACGATCCGGGACCGACCATCGCCGAGAACCTGACCTTGCCGGGACGTCCGCCGCTGCTGGTCAATCCGGCCGCGCGCGGCGCCTTGCCGTTCGCGATGGCGACCTCGACCGGCGATGTCGGCGACGAGAACGCCGACACCGTGGCCGCGCTCGATGCCCAGTTGCAGCAGCTCGCCGAAGAGCTCGCCCGCGCCGACATGGCCCGGGCCGCGCTGCAGGCGCAATACGACGAAACCGCCGCGGTACTCGCCCAACTGGCTGCCGGAGCCGGCGCCGGCGGCGGCAACGGCTGACCGGGAGAGCGTGCCGTGATCCTGCTGATTTCGCACCAAGCCGATGCCCATGCCCGTTGCGTGCTCGACCATCTGCAGGCGATGGAGCGACCGGCATTGCTGTTCGATCTGGCCGAGTTTCCGGATCGCGCCACGCTCTCGATCGATTACGCCGACGGCGCGCGTCCGCGCATCGACTATGCGCGCGCCGACGGCGAACGCCATGCGCTCGAAGAGGTGCGCTCGGTGTGGTGGCGCCGGCCGCAGGCGCCCGACCTGTCTTCGGTCACCGATGCGCAGGCGCATCTGTTCACCGCCAACGAATGGAACGAGGCGCTCAACGGCCTGTGGCGTCTGCTCGGCGACGCGCGCTGGATGAACGACCCCGGCCGCGACGATGCCGCCTCGCGCAAGGCCGCGCAGTTGCGCATCGCCGCCGAACTCGGCTTCAAGGTGCCGCGCACCCTGATCAGTTCCGATCCCCAGCGCGTGCGCGAGTTCGTGCGCGCGCTGGGGCCCGGCGCGACCGTGCACAAGACTTTCTCGTGCACCCATGCGGTGTGGCGCGAGACACGCCTGCTCGGCGAGGACGACCTGGCCCACCTGGACACGGTCAGGCTGGCGCCGGTGATCTTCCAGGAATTCGTGCCGGCCGCGGCCGACATCCGCGTCACCGCGGTCGGCGGGCGCTTGTTCCCGGCCGAGATCAAGCTCGACCCGGTACCCGGCTCGATCGATTTCCGTCCCAACCTCGGCGCCGCGACGGTGCGCGAGCACGCGCTGCCGTTGCCGCTGCGGCAACGGCTACTGGCGCTGATGCAGCGGCTGGGCCTGGAGTACGGCGCGATCGACCTGCGCCTGACCCCGCAGGGCGAGTACTACTTCTTCGAGATCAACACCGCCGGCGAATTCCTCTTCATCGAACAGCGCACCGGGCAGCCGATCGGGCATGCGGTGGCCGAATGGCTGGCCGGGGCTCAATCGATGCGGCTGACCACCAGGGTCATCTCGGCCGACGCGGTGCGCAGCGGATAGGCACGGGTGGTGATGTAGTCGCCGACGCTGACGCGGCGGTCGCCATCGCGATCGACGTGGACCCAGAAGGTGGCGTCATCGGCGCCGGCATCGGTCTCGATGCTCAGCGGCACGGCCTTGGCGTGCTCGGGCACGACCGCCCGCCATTCCTGCAGGGTGCGCGCCGGCGCGTCCTCGAACGAGGTGTCGCGCAACTGCACCCGCACGGGGCTGCCGGCCGGAAGTTCGGCCCCGTCGGCGGCGACGATGGTCAGCGAAACGCGCATGGCCGGAGTATACGCCCGCCGCTCATGCGCAACTGCCAAACCGCGCCCAGCAACGGGGTTGCGGGCAGGCCCGTCCGGCCGCCTCTCTCGACGCGACCGGCGCCGCCACGTTCAGAAACCGTAACGCTGGAAGCCGCCGTCCACCGCGATGCACTCGCCGGTGATGTAGCCCGCCGCCGGCAGGCACAGGAAGGCGACCGCGGCGGCCACTTCCTCGGCTTCGCCGATCCGGCCCAGCGGCGTGCGCAGCAGCACCTCGTCGAGATAATCCGGGTCGGCGAGCTTGTCGGAGGTGCGGCGGGTGCGGATGTACCACGGCGCGACCGCGTTGACGCGGATGCCGTCCTCGGCCCATTCGACGGCGAGGTTGCGGGTCATCTGGTGCATCGCCGCCTTGCTCATGCCGTAGGGCGCGCCGGTGCGCACGTGCAGGTTGCCCGACACGCTGCCGATGTTGACGATGCTCGACGAAGCGTGGCGGGTCAGCAGGGCATGCGCATAGCGCGAGAGCTCGAAGGCCGAGAACAGGTTGATCTCGAAGATCTGCCGCCACTCGTCCTCGGTGTAGTCGTTGGTCGGCTTGCTGCGGTTGCCGCCGGCGTTGTTGACCAGGATGTGCAGGCCTTCGCCGAAATCCTCGACCCAGTCGAGCAGCTCGCGGCGCTGTTCGTCGTCGGCGACGTCGGCGACGAAGCCTTGCACCTCGCGTTCGGGAAAGTCCTCGAGCAGCTCGGCCCGTGCCGATTCCAGCGCCGCTGCGTCGCGCGCCGCCAGCAGCACGTCGGCGCCGAAACCGAGCAGTTCGCGGGCGATCGCGCGGCCGATCCCGGCGCTGCCGCCGGTCACCAGCGCGAGCTGTCCGTCCAATCGCCAACGTTTCGGGTCCATGCCGTCCTCCAACCAGTCTCGGATCGACGCGCGAGCTGCGCGACGGGCGTAGCATAACGGCGTTCGCCGACCCAGGACGCCCGCCATGACGCCTCACCGGATCGTACCGATAGCCTCATCCCTGGCGACCGCCGCGCTGCTGTACGCGCTGGCGGCCTGCTCCAAGCCGCAACCGCCGGACAAGGAGCGCCCGGTCGAACCGCAGGCGACGCAGTTGCGCGATGCGATCCAGCAACCGATCGAACGGGCCAAGTCGACCGAGAACGCGGTCGACGAGGCCGCCCAGCAACAGCGCGCGGCGATCGAGGCCGCCGGCGGCTGAGGCCGGCGCGCGGGCCGAAAAGAAACGGGCCGCGATGCGGCCCGTTCGATTGACTCGGCGAGCGGGGCGAACCCGGCTCAGAGCTCGCAGAAGCAGTAGGCCAGCGCCTTGATCGGCACGCCGCTGGTCGGCTTGATCGAGCTTTGCAGGAAGCGCAGGTCGGCGGCCGCCTGCGGCATCGCCTCGCTCAGCAGACCGCGAGCGAGATCGGACTGGCCGAGCAGCGCGGCGCCGGCGCGGCTCTGGGCGAAGCTGGCGAAGAAACGCTCGAACGGCGTCGGCATCTTTTCGACGTAACGCACGCGGTAGTCCTCGACCTTGCCGAGCTTGGCGCGGGTGGCGACGTCGGCGATCGCTTCGGGCAGGCCGCCGAGGGCGTCGACCAGACCGCGCTCCTTGGCTTGCGCGCCGCTCCAGACGCGGCCGCGCGCGACCGCATCGATGTCGGCGACCGGGCGCTTGCGCGCTGTGGCGACGCGACCGGTGAAATCGGCGTAGCCCTTGTCGATGACGTTCTGGATCACCGCGCCGACTTCCGGCGACAGCGGACGGGTGATGTCGAAGGCACCGGCCAGCCGGGTGGTGCCGACGCCGTCGGTGTGCACGCCGATCTTCTCCAGCGCGCGCGGCACGGTCGGGATCATGCCGAAGATGCCGATCGAACCGGTGATGGTCGAAGGATCGGCGTAGATCTTGTCGGCGTTCATCGAGATCCAGTAGCCGCCCGAGGCGGCCAGGTCACCCATCGATACCACCACCGGCTTGCCGGCGGCCTTGAGGGCGACGATCTCGCGGCGGATCTGCTCGGAGGCGAACACTTCGCCGCCGGGCGAATCCACCCGCAGCACCAGCGCCTTGACGTGATCGTCGTCGCGGGCCTCGCGCAGCAGGGCCGCGGTGGAGACACCGCCGATCGTGCCCGGCGGCTGCTCGCCGCCGCTGATCTCGCCTTCGGCCACGACGATGGCGACCTGCGGACGGGTGTCGGCCGGATTGACCACGCGGTCGAGGCCGGCGACATAGGCTTCGAACGAAATCTGGCGGAAGCCGCCGTCGGCGTCTTCGTCGGCGATACCGCGCTTGGTCAGCAGGGTGTCGACTTCTTCGCGGGTCTTCAGGCCGTCGACCAGCTTCTGCTGCACGGCGTACTTGCCCAGGTCGCCCTTGACCGCGGCCAGGCGCTGCGGCAACTCGTCGATGCCGGCGGCGAGCTGGGCCGGATCGAGCTTGCGCGCCTTGGCGACGTCGCCGAGGTAACGCGACCACAGGTCGTTCATCCAGAACAGGTCGGCGGTCTTGGACTCTTCCGAGGCGGCGTCGAGGATGTAGGGTTCGGCGGCCGACTTGAACTCGCCGACGCGGAACAGGTGCACGTCGACGCCGAGCTTGTCCTGCAGGCCTTCGCGGTAGTACTGGCGATAGCGGCCGAGGCCTTCGATCAGCAGCCCGCCCATCGGGTCGAGGAAGACCTCGTTGGCCTGCGCCGCGATCAGGTACTGCTTCTGGTCCATGCTCTCGGAGAAAGCGATGACTTCCTTCTTGCTCGCCTTCAGGCGCGCGACCGCTTCGGACAACTCGCGCATCGAGGCCATGCCCGAGGTCTGCAACTTGTCCAGGCGCAGCACGACGCGTTCGATGCGCTTGTCGCTCTTGGCCGCGTCCAGCGCGCGCAACAGGTCGCGCAGCTGCACTTCCTCGTCCTTGTCGCCGAAGATGCGGCCGAGCGCGCGCGAGGCCGGATCGCTGCTGAATTGCTCGACCAGGGTGCCTTCGGGCGCGATCACCAGGGTGGTGCGCTCGAGCAAAGGCTGTGCGCGACCGCCGAAGACCACCGCGAGCAGAAAGAAGAACAGGAAACCGAAGAACACCAGGTTGAAGATCAACCGGCGGGTGAAGTTCATCGTGTCCCAGGCGCCGACGAAGAAACGGGCCAGGGGGCCGCGACGCGGGGCGGTATCGTTCATTGCACAGGCTCCATGTGTACAGACGCAGACTAACCCGGCGCGGCGCCGGGTTTCATCCGCCATTCGTAACGCAGTTTTTCAAGCGGTATCGGGCATTTATCGAGGCCGTCGTTCAGGCTTCGCGGGTGCAGCCGGTCTCGCGCGGGTCGACCTCGTGCGGCGATTCCTCGGCCATGCGCCGGGCCAGGCGCTCGGGCTCGCTGGAGCGCATGAAGCGCGTGCACAGCAGCACCGAGGCCACGGTCAGGCCGGCGATCAGGCCGATCCACATGCCCTTCGGGCCCCAACCCAGGCCCAGGCCCAGGCCGGCGCCGACCGGCATGCCGACGCCCCAATAGGCCAGCGCGGCCAGGATCATCGGCCTGCGGGTGTCCTTGAGCCCGCGCAGCGCGCCGGCCGACAGCACCTGGATGCCGTCGGGGAACTGGAACGCGGCGGCGTACAGCAGCAGCGAAGCGGCCAGGGTCGCGACCGCGGCGTCGGCGGTGTAGAAGCTCACCAGCAGGTCGTTGGCGGTCAGCAGCAGGATGCCCGAGAGCAACTGGGTGCCGACCACGATCGCATAGCCGGCGAACGCGGCATTGCGCACGCCGTGGTAGTCGCGCCGGCCCAGGGAATGGCCGACCCGCACCGTGGTCGCCTCGGCCAGCCCCATCGGCACCATGAAGCACAGCGCCGACAGATTGATCGCGATCTGGTGCGCCGACGCCGGCACTTCGCCGAGGCGGCCGATCAACAGCGCGGTGACGATGAACAGACTGCCCTCCATCAACACCGTCACGCCGATCGGCAGGCCGGTCGCGAGCAGGCCGCGGATGGTCGGCCAATGCGGCGGGTCGAAGCGCTCGAACAGGCGCAGGTCGGCGAAGCGCCTGGCCTTGCGCAGCACCAGGAAGAAGCCGATCGCCTGCACCCACAGCATCGCCGCCGAGGCGATGCCGAGCCCGCCCGCGCCCATTTCCGGCAGGCCGAACTTGCCGAAGGTCAGCACATAGCCCAGTGGCAGCAGGATCAACAGGCCGCCGGCGCTGAGCAGCATCGTCGGCAGAGTCCAGTGCAGGCCTTCGCTGAGATAGCGCATGCAGAAGAACAGGGTCAGCGCCGGCACGCCCCAGCGGATGCCGTGCAGGAAGTCGCGCGCGCCGGGAATGATCTCCGCCGCGATCCCCATCGCCGCCAGCGCGTGCGGGATCAGAGTCAGGAACGCAAACAGAAACACGCTCAGCAGCACCGCCATCCACAAGGCCTGGCGGAACAAGCCGCCGATTTCGCCTCGGCGGCCGGCGCCTTCGAGCTGGGATACCGACGGCGGCACCGATAGCAGGGTGCCGATCGGCACCATCATCGGCAGCCACCACAAGGCGGTGCCGATGGTGACCGAGGCCAGCGTGGTGGTGCTGTGGTGGCCGGCGAGGGTGTTGTCGACGAAGCCGATCAGCCCGGTGGAAACGTGGCCGGCGACGAGCGGCGCGGCCAGGACGACGGTGGTACGGATCTCTCCGGCCAGACCGGCGCGGGAGATGGAAGGGGATGACGCAGACATGGGAGAGGACCAACAGCACGACTGCGGCCGCGCATCCGGTCTAGGGCGCTGGCGCCGGGTCGCGGCGGACGGCTATCTTACCCGCTCGAAAGTGAAGGCCGGGGAGCCTGATCGATTCCAGCATGACTGACTCTTCATCTTCGCCTGCCGGCGGCCACGGCGATCTCACCCATTGCGAGAACTGCCAGACCTTGTTGCAGGGGCATTACTGCCATGTCTGCAGCCAGTCGGTGGTCAATCCGATCCGCCACGCCGGCCACGCCCTGGAGGAAGTGTTCGAGTCGTTCTGGCATCTGGACGGGCGCATTTTCCGCACTTTGCGCGATCTGCTGTCTCCGGGCCGGGTGGCCCGCAACTACATCGGCGGCCACCGCGTGCGCTATGTCGCGCCGCTGCGGTTGTTCGTGATCGTCTCGGTGCTGACCTTCTTCGTCGCCCAGTTCGCGATCCACGTCGACGAGAACGCCCAGGGCTTCGACGTGCACACCATGCAGAACACCACGGTGCGCCTGGGCAACAGCAAGAAGCAGATCAAGAACGCCGACAGCATCGTCGAGGTCGAAGCGCTGCGCGCGCGCACGGTCAAGGAACTGCAGGCCGCCAGCCAGGCTGTGCCGGCCGAGGCGCGCAACGCCATCGACACCTCGATCAACACGATCAACCGCCAAGCCGACAAGCGCATCGAGAAGTTGCGCGTCGAGCAGGGCCTCGATGCGAAGCAGGTCGCCGAACAGAAAGCGGCCGGCGTGCGCGACGCGTTCGTGCCCAAGACCGGCACCCTCGAAGCGGCCAAGACCCTGGCCGAGGTCGAACGCGTGCGCGACGAGCGCATCGCGCCGCTGCAGGCCGGACTGGCCAAGCTGGCGCCGAAATCCGTCGCCGCGATCGAGCAGGCCAACAAGATCCGCCTGGTCAACGCCGAAGCCGGCTGCCGCGCCGCCCAGTTGCAACAGCTGCACGCGCTGGCCAGCGAAGGGCCGGTCGCGCGCAAGTCCGACCCGGAGCGCTACGGCGAGGTCGATTGCGAAGACATCGGCGATCCGCTGTCGTTCAACGGCAAGGCCTGGAACGCGCAGACCAATCCGCTGACCGTGAGCTGGTGGCCGAAGGCCGCCAACGACTGGCTCAACAAGCAGGTCGGCCGCGGCGAAGCCAACATCAAGCGCCTGCGCAAGGAACCCTGGCGCTATGTGCACACGCTGATCAGCGCGGTGCCGACCGCCCTGTTCCTGATGGTGCCGCTGTTCGCCCTGCTGCTGAAGATCGCCTACCTGGGCTCGGGGCGCGGCTATCTCGAACACCTGGCGGTCGCGCTCTACAGCCACGTCTACCTGTGCCTGTCGATCCTGGCGATGTTCGTGTTGATGCTGCTCGGCGGCGCGATCACCCCGCACTGGCCGGGCTTCGTCTGGATCGGCGGCTGGGGCATCGGCCTGCTCTGGGCGTGGATGCCGATCTATCTGTTGATCATGCAAAAGCGCGTGTACGGCAACGGTTGGCTGGTGACCCTGTTGCGCTACAGCGTGATCGGAACGCTGTATTTCTTCCTGCTGACCTTCGCCGCGATGATCCTGGCGGTGGCCGCCGTGGTGCGGATGTGAGCGCGCATTGCGCCGGCGGGGTCGTCTACGAGGTCACGCTCGACCTCGACGACGCCATCGCCGGCGAATATCTGCAGTGGCTGCGCGCGCATATCGCCGAGATCTGTGCCCTGCCGGGCTTTCTCGGCGCCGACTTGCACGAAACCCTGGAACCCTCGGCGCCGGACGGCCGCGTCGGTTTGTGCGTGCAGTACCGCCTGCGCGACCAGGCCGCGCTCGAGGACTACCTGCGCGAACATGCGCCGCGGCTGCGTGCCGACGGCATGGCGCGTTTCGGCGGCCGCTTCAACGCCTCGCGCCGGGTGCTGCGGACGCTGCCGCGCTGACTGGCGGGAAGCTTGCGGAGTTGCACTGATGCTCCGGCGCCGACGGCGCGACGCTCAGGCCGTCGCCGCCTTCGCCCCCACCACCGCGGTCGGCGCGTAATGCCGCATCTCCTCGATCGCGCCGATGTAACCTCGGATCGCGGCGAGGAACTCGCGGAACTCCGGGCTGCCGCGAAAGCCCTGCAGATGGCCCTGCGCGCTGTCCCACTCGATCCGCAGCAGATAGCGGTGCGGTTCGTCGACGCAGCGCGAGAGTTCGTAGGCCAGACAATGCCTGGATGCGTCCAGCACGACAGCGGCGCGCGCGTAGTCGCGCTCGAAGGCCTCGCAGGCGTCGGGCTCGAGGGTGTAGCGGATGTATTCGACGATCATGCGCAGGCCTGGCGGAGGGTCGCGCCGAAGCTAACAGGCCGCGGCGACGGCAGATGTAACAAGGCTTGCCGCCGCCACCGCCGTCACAACGCTCAGCGCTGCAGTTCTTCGCTGAGCCAGGCGCCGCGGTTCGGCGCCGGGGTCGCCAGCAGCCCGCTGCGCAGGCGCTGGCGGTCGTGCGGCGGCGTGCGCTGGACCAGCACCGCCAGATCCTTGCGTTGCATCGGCGTCATCGCGCGCAAGGCCTCGCGCATGGCGCCGTGCTGGGCTTCGGGCATCTGCGCCAGCAAGGGCTGCAAGGCCGGGTAGTCGGCGCCGAGCGCGGGGCCGAGCAACCAACCGCGGCGATCGCTGCGGTCGATGGCGTCGAACTGCGCGCGCAGGGCGAGTTGCTGGTCCGGCGGCAGGGCCGCGTAGCGCGCCGCCGCGGCCTGGGCCTGGGCGCGTTCCTGCGCGCTCAAGGCCTGCCAGGCCAGATAGCGTTCGCGGCGTTCGCCGCGTTGCGCCGCGCTCAGGGCATCCCACTGCGCCGCGCTGTGGTTGAAGTCGCGGCGCTGATCCGGGCTCCAGCCGGCCCAGCGCTTGGCGTTTTCCTGCAGGCGCGCCTGTACCGACGGCGGCAGGCGCTGCAGGATCTCGCCGAGATCGGGCGGCACGGCCGCGGCCGGGGTCAGCACCGCCACGGCAGCCAGGGCCAGGCCGCATATCCAACGGCGCGGGGAATCACTGCGGCGCATCGCTGCTCTCCAGGCCTTCGCTTTCGGGGGCGTCGGTTTCCGAACCCGGCGCCGGCATGGCGGCGGGGGCCTCGGCGGCCGCCGGCGCGTCGGCCGGAGCCGGCGCCAACAGCGGGATCGTGCCGGCGTCGCGGGCGGCGAGCCAGCTGTGGAAGTCGACTTCGGCCGCGGCGGCCTGGCCGTCGGGGTCGGCGAGCAACGCGAAATCGCGGTGGGCGATCAGCCCGGCCTCGTGGCTGTAGCGCTGGGCCGGGGCGGCGGCCTCGGGCAAGGGGCTGACCCGCACCCCGTCGGGGCCGCCGAGCCAGCCGCCGGCGAGCCCGCCGAACGGCCAGAAGGTCGCCGCGAACGCCAGCGCGCACAGCGCCAGCAGGCTCCACAACACGGGCATCAGCCAGCGCGGACGCAAGCGCGGCGGGGCCTCGGCACGGTCGCCGGCAGTGGCGGTTACCGCCACGCCCTGCAGGGCCGCCTCGCGGACCTGGCCGAGACGGGCCAGGCGTTCGGCCGGCAGGGTCTTGATGCGGCGGTGCACCTGCTCGCGCAGTTGCTGCCAGGCCTGCGGGTCGGCGCGGCCATCGGCATGACGCGGCAGGGCGCGTTGCAGCGCGAGGCGATAGGTCGCCGGGGCGACGCCGAGCACCGCGGCGGCCTCGCCTTCGCCGAGCCCGGCGGCCAGGCGCAGCAACAGGGCGGCGCGCGGACCGCTGCCGAGATCGGCGAGACGGTCGGTGGCCTCGACCGCGATCGCGACCGGGGTGCGGTGGCGCAGGCCGGGCTGGGTCAGCAACAGCGCCCAGAACCGGGTCGGCCAGTCGCTGAGCGAGGCGTCGGCGGCGACCTGGCGGAAACCGGCCATCGCCGAAGCCAGCGCGGCATCGCCGGCGCCGGCATCGCCGGCCTGCAATTCGGCCAGGACCGCGCCGCGCCGTTCGACGCCCCGGAGGAAGGCCGAGAGGGCGGCCGGAGCGTTTTGCCGGGGGGCGGAAGAGCTGGGGGACGGGGGTCTGGAACTCATCGGAACGACTTCACCATACGCTCCATCATAGCGAGGCTGGCGGCGTGCAAAACCGCTTGACAAAGCGCCGACGCGCGCCAGCGCGAAGCAGGACGCGGCCTGCGACCAAAAGTGGTTGTGCACAGCAGTAATGGAAACGTCATGAAGCCTCGGTTGGCCGGCGGCGAGAACCGCATGACAGCCATGTTTCACGGCTAACGTGCTGATAAATATACGAATAACCGCGTTGGCACTTTTTTCACCAACCTAACCCGAGGGCTTATTTCAACGCTCTCGCGCATCGCTGCCGACCCGCCATGCACAGATTTATCCACAGCCCGTGTGGATAAGGGGGATTTCCCTTGGTATACCGCAAGTTACGTGATTATTGTCACGTAATAGCGAGCTATGGCCTGCAACTCCTTCGGCTGCCGCCGATCGTTCCCGGTCGCTAGACTGGCGTCATGCCCGAGGCCCTGTTTCCACCGCCGTCGACCGTCTGGCGCGTCGCTCTGCCGCTGCCGTTGCCGCGGCTGTTCGACTATCTGCCGCCTGCGAGCCAGGCCGACGGCGACGCCGCGGTCGGCCACCGCGTGCGGGTGCCGTTCGGCCGCCGCGAGCTGGTCGGGGTGGTCGCCGAAGTCGGTGCGCCCGAGTACGAAGCCGACCCGGCCGCGCTCAAGACCGCCCTGGGCCGGATCGACGCCGACCCGCTGCTGCACGGCGAGCTGTTCGATTCGCTGCGCTGGCTGGCACGCTACACCCACGCCCCGCTCGGCGAAGTCCTGGCGACCGCCCTGCCCGGGCCGCTGCGCCACGGCGAGCCGCTGCCCGATACCCATGCCTGGGCCTGGTGCCTGACCGAGGCCGGCCGCACCGGCCGCGAAGGTCTGCGCGCCGGCCGCCCGCGCCGCCTCGCCGACCTGCTGCAGGACGGCCCCCTGGACGAAGACCGTCTCGACGAGGCCCTGGACGACTGGCGCAGCGCCGCGCGGGCCCTGGCCAAGCGCGGGCTGGCCGAACGCATCGCGGTGCCGGCCAGCGCGCACGCCCCGGCACCGCGCCCGGGGCCGGCGCTCAACGAGGAACAGCAGGACGCCGTCGACACGGTGTTGGCCGCCGATGGCTTCGTGCCGTTCCTGCTCGACGGCGTCACCGGCAGCGGCAAGACCGAGGTCTACCTGCACGCGATCGCCGACTGCCTGGCGCGCGGCAAGCAGGCCCTGGTGTTGGTGCCGGAGATCGGCCTGACCCCGCAGACCCTGGCGCGCTTTCGCGCCCGCCTCGGCGTGCCGATCCACGCCCTGCACTCGGGCCTGTCCGACGGCGAACGCGCCCGCACCTGGGCCGCGTTCGCGCGCGGCGAAGCGCGGGTCGCGGTCGGCACCCGCTCGGCGGTGTTCCTGCCGCTGCTGCAGCCGGGCCTGATCGTGATCGACGAGGAACACGACGGCAGCTTCAAGCAGCAGGACGGCATCCGTTACCACGCCCGCGATTTCGCCCTGGTCCGGGCCAAGGCTTTGAACATCCCGATCCTGCTCGGCAGCGCCACCCCGTCGCTGGAGTCGCTGCGCAACGTCCAGGCCGGGCGCTACGGTCATCTGCGCCTGCAACGCCGCGCCGGCCAGGCGCAAGCGCCGCAGGTGCGGGTGGTCGACGTGCGCAAACGCCCCATCGAGGCCGGCCTGTCGCCGGAACTGGTCGACGCCATCGCCCAGGGCCTCCACGCCGGCGGCCAGGTGCTGGTGTTCAAGAACCGGCGCGGCTATGCGCCGGTGCTGCTGTGCCACGACTGCGGCTGGACCGCGCACTGCCCGCGTTGCAGCACGCCGCTCAAGGGCACGCCGATGACCGTGCACGGCGGCGGCCGGCGCCTGCAATGCCACCACTGCGGCACGCGCCGGCCGGCACCGAACGCCTGCCCCGACTGCGGCGGCCTGGCCCTGCAATCGCAGGGCGCCGGCACCGAACGCATCGAAGAGTCCTTGAGCGCGCGCTTCCCCGATTACCCGGTGCGCCGCATCGACCGCGGCACCACCCAGCGCCGCGACGCGCTCGAACAGCATCTGGCCGAGTTCGGCACCGCGCCCGGCATCCTGGTCGGCACGCAGATGCTCGCCAAGGGCCACGACCTGCCGAACCTGACCCTGGTCGCGGTGGTCGGCATCGACGAAGGCTTGTTCAGCGCCGACTTCCGCGCGCCGGAGAAACTCGCCCAACTATTGATCCAGGTGGCCGGCCGCGCCGGCCGCGCCGACAAGCTCGGGCAGGTGCTGCTGCAGACCCATCACCCCGAGCATCCGTTGCTGCATACGCTGTTGACCGGCGGCTATGCCGCGTTCGCCGAAACCGAACTGGCGCAACGCGAAGCCGCCGACTTTCCGCCGTTCGCGCACATGGCCCTGCTGCGCGCCGAAGCGCAAGACGTCGACGTCGCCAACGCCTTCCTGGCCAAGGCACGACGCGAGCTCGATGCCTTCGCCGATCCGCGCCGACGCCCCGCGCCGGGACAGCGCCCGGCCCTGGAAATCAACGGCCCCTTGCCGGCGCCGATGCCGCGCCGTGCCGGTTACCAGCGCGCGCAATTGATCCTGACCGCGCTGGAACGGCGCCACCTGCACGCCGCACTCGATGCCGCCCTGCCGGCGATCTACGCCTGCCCGGAAGCGCGCAAGGTGCGCTGGTCGCTGGATGTGGATCCGATCGATTTGTATTGAGCCGCGCTCAGGCATCGCGCAGGAGGCCGTAGGCCGTCGCAGGCCAACACACCCTTGTCCCGCTTTAACGCGAATCTAGCCCTGTAGGAGCGAGTCAGTCGCGACAAGGGCCGCGCAGAGATAACGAAGCTGTCGCCATTCGTCGAAGCGGCGCGCCTTCGCCGGGGTAGGAGCGGCGCGAGCCGCGACATCGTTATGACGTTCTTGCGATGTGTCGCTCAATCAAGCGAGATCAAGATCAAGATCAAACCCAAAGCTTCCGCCACTAAAGCGGCGGGTAACTTTCTTTTGTCAAAAGCGACAAAAGAAAGTCACCAAAGAAAAACGCTTTTGTTTTGGATCACAAGCCCGCACGAGCGGTGCCTACGCAGGGATTTTTCATACGGGACATCCCTGTCCCGATGAAAAACGGCCTGCATCCATGCAGGCCGCCCTCCGGGTCTTCTATGGCCTTCGCGAGTGCGAGACGACGCACAGCCACAACAAAATCGAAGGCAAATCAGGGCCAGGGCCATAGGCCAAGCAGAGCATTAGAAGGTATCTGCCGTTGCCGTTGCCGTGATTTCGATTGGCTTTGACGCTGTGCCGGTCAACAGTAGACCCGGAGGGCGGCGCACAGGACGTGCGCCGTTTTTCGATAGGACAAGGATGTCCTATCGAAAAATCCCGGCGCGAGCATCGCACTCGTGGCCTGTGCCCTTGCAAGGAGAGCCCTCCCTTTGGTTACTTTTGACCGAAGGGAATCCAGGCGGACTTTTGGGCTTAGCAAAAGAAAGTAACCCGGCCGCGTTAGCGGACGGAAGCTGTAGATGTTGCTTCATCGCTCTGCGGTAAGAAACGTCGCCACGGCAAGCAGCGCGGTCGCGGCTTACGCCGCTCCTACCCCTGCTGCGTCGCGCCGGCGTCAGGTCTTGGCCTTGACCTTCGGCTTACTCGCCGCCGGCTTGTTCGCGGGCGGCTTGCCCGCGGCGGGCTTGCTGGCCGGCGCCGTAGCGGACGCCGGCGTGCTCGCCGGCGGTTTGCTGTCCGCCGATTTCTTCGCACCGCCCTTGGGCTTGCCGCGCACCCACACGGTCAATTTGTCGCGCCGTATCTCGAACAGGCCCATCGCCTCGATCAGGTCGCTGAGTTTGCGGTAACCGTAGTTGCGCGGATCGAACGAGGCCTGGTTGCCGATCTGCTGGCCGATCGTCGCCAATCGCGACCAGCCGTCGTCGCCGCCGGCGGCATCGACCGCGCGCCGCAGCATCTGCACCAGGCGCGTATCGCTGCGCAGGTCTTTGGCGCTGCGCACCGGCGTCGCCGGGCTGTCGTCGGGCATGCCGTCGACGCTGACCGGCTGGGCCAGGGCCTCGACATAGGTGAACTTCGAGCAAGCGTTGACGAAGGGCTCCGGCGTCTTCTGCTCGCCGAAACCGTAGACCTTGGCGCCTTCGGTCAGCAGGCGCATCACCAGCGGGGTGAAATCGGCATCGCTGGAGACGATCGCGAATCCGTCGAGGTTGCGCGCATACAGCATGTCCATCGCATCGATGACCATCGCCATGTCGGATGCGTTCTTGCCCTTGCTGTAGGCGAATTGCTGCATCGGCCGGATCGCGTAGTCGTGCAGCACCGCTTCCCAGCTCTTGAGGTTCGGGCTCTTCCAGTCGCCATAGGCGCGGCGCACGTTGGCGACGCCGTAGCTGGCCACCTCGGTCAGGATCACGTCGATCTTCGCCGCCGGTGCGTTGTCGGCGTCGATCAGCAGCGCGATGCGTTTTTCCTCTGCGGCCATGCGATTCCCCTGCGGACCGGTCCCGGCCCTGTCGCGGCCCAGCCTAGCGCAACCCCGTCATCGGTGCCTCGACGACGCGCCGGCGCCGAAACCAGCGCCACGGTCATGACGCGCTAACCTCGATCAGTGAGAATGGCGGGGACCCTAACGACACGACACGACCCCACCCCCATGACCAACCAGCTCGAACAACTGCGCGAACTCTCCGCCGTCGTCGCCGACACCGGCGACATCGAAGCCATCGCCCGCTTCCGTCCGCTCGATGCGACCACCAACCCCTCCTTGCTGCTCAAGGCCTCGGCCTTGCCGGCGTATGCCCCGCTGATCGAAGCCGCGGTCGCCGCGGCGCAAGGCCCCGACACCGCCGCACGCGTCAACGACGCCGGCCTGCGCCTGGCCGTCGCGATCGGCGGCGAGATCCTCAAACTGATCCCCGGCCGCGTCTCCACCGAAGTCGACGCGCGCCTGAGCTTCGATACCGATGCGACCCTGGCCCAGGCCCGTCGCATCGTCGAGCTGTACGGCCAGGCCGGCATCGGCCGCGAGCGCCTGCTGATCAAGATCGCCTCGACCTGGGAAGGCATCCGCGCCGCCGAACAGCTCGAACGCGAAGGCATCCACTGCAACCTCACTTTGCTGTTCTCGTTCGCCCAGGCCGTGGCCTGCGCCGAGGCCGGCGTGTACCTGATCTCGCCGTTCGTGGGCCGCATCCTCGACTGGCACCTCGCCAACGGCACGCCCAAGCCGGCCACGCCCGCCGACGACCCCGGCGTGCAGTCGGTCGCGCGCATCTGGCAGTACTACAAGCGCCACGGCTACGCCACCGTGGTCATGGGCGCGAGCTTCCGCAACACCGGGCAAGTGCTCGCGCTCGCCGGTTGCGACCGCCTGACCATCTCGCCGGAGTTGCTCGGCGAACTCGAAGCCGGCCACGACACGGTCGCGCGCGCGCTCAACGACGACGGCCAGCGCGCCGCGCCCGATGCGAAGCTCGACGAGGCCGCATTCCGCTGGCAGCACAACGAGGACGCGATGGCGACCGACAAGCTCGCCGACGGCATCCGCCGTTTCGCCGCCGACCAGCGCAAGCTCGAAGACCTGCTCACCCGTCATCTCAGCTGATCGAGGTTCCATCGTCATGAGCGACTCCCGCAAGCACGTCGTCATCGTCGGCGGCGGGTTCGGCGGTCTGTGGGCGACGCGCGCCCTGGCTTCGGCCGAGGTGCGCATCACCCTGATCGACCGTCGCAACCATCATCTGTTCCAGCCCCTGCTATACCAGGTCGCGACCGCCGGCCTGTCGGCGCCCGACATCGCCGCGCCGCTGCGCCATATTCTGCGCAAACAGAAGAATGTCGAAGTGCGCCTCGGCGAAGTCACCGGCATCGCCGCCGACGCGCGCCAGGTGCGCCTCGCCGACGGCGACGTCATCGATTACGACTACCTGCTGCTCGCCAGCGGCGCGACCCACGCCTACTTCGGCCACGATGAGTGGGCCGACGATGCGCCGGGCTTGAAGACGCTCGACGACGCCCTGCACATCCGCCGCCGCGTCCTGCTCGCCTTCGAACGCGCCGAAGCCGCCGAAACCGAGGAAGAGCGCTCGGCCTGGCTGCACTTCGCCGTGGTCGGCGGCGGCCCGACCGGGGTCGAACTCGCCGGCACCCTGGCCGAGATCTCGCGCAAGACCCTGCGCCGCGAGTTCCGTCGCATCGACCCGGCGCAGGCACGCGTGCGTTTGATCGAGGCTGGCCCGCGCGTGCTCGCCAACTTTCCCGAGTCGCTGTCGGAAAAAGCCCGCGCGCAGTTGCAACGGCTCGGGGTCGAAGTCGCCACCGGCACCCCGGTCGCCGCGATCGACGCGCGCGGCTACCAACTCGGCGCCGAGTTCGTGCCGGCGCGCACGGTGTTGTGGGCGGCCGGCGTAGCCGCCTCCCCGCTCGGCGCCCTGCTCGACGCGCCGCGCGACCGCGCCGGCCGCGTCCTGGTCGAACCCGACCTCAGCGTGCCCGGGCATCCGGAGATCTTCGTCGCCGGCGACCTGGCCAGCGTCAAGCAAGCCAACGGCCAGCCCGTGCCCGGGGTCGCGCCGGGCGCCAAGCAGATGGGCGCCTACGTCGCATCCGCGATACGCGCGCGCCTCGGCCATCGCGCGGTCGAGCCCTTCCGTTACGTCGACTTCGGCAATCTCGCCACCATCGGCCGCCGCGCCGCGGTCGTCGACCTGCGCGGTTTCAAGTTCTCCGGCTTCATCGCCTGGGTGTTTTGGCTCGCCGCGCACGTGTTCTTCCTGATCGGCTTCCGCAACCGCCTGATCGTGATGCTCAACTGGTCGTGGGCCTACTTCACCTACCAACGCCACGCCCGCATCATCTTCGGCACCGGCGAGCCCGCTCGCACCGACGCTGCCGCACCTCCGCCTTGAACGCATGCACGCGCCGCGATGCGCGCATCACGGCAGTCGGCAACCACGACGACGAAGGGCGCCTTGCGGCGCCCTTCGTGTTTGCTGCGGACTCGGCGGCTGTCCGCAAGGTCGCCTCAGAGGCGATCGATCCGGCACATGAAACAACCGGTGCGGGCGTTATGCGCGTGCACTTCGGTCGTGTCCGGATCGTCGAGCAGTTCCGCCAGCGCTGCGTCGGCTTCGGCGCCGGCGGCCACTCGCGCGCCCCGCATCCAACCGTCGGCGTCGTAGGCGCGCAAGGACAAGGTGCGGGTGCGCAGGAACGCCGGCAGCGCGTCGTCGTACGAGGCCGCGGTGGCGCCCTCGCGTACGTAGATCGGGCCGCTGGAGCGGTACGGGCCGTCGCAAGGGTGATGCTCGAAGGTCAGCAACAACACCGAATCGCCGGGCGTGGCGTCGGCCAGGCTGATCCGGCAGGGGTAGCCGTTCGGCGAGTCGGCGACGATGCGGCGCATGCCGTGGGCACGCAGGCTGGCGTCGTCGAGCGCGCCGAGGGTGGCGAAGGGTTCCGGCGACAGGCCGGCGATGCGATAGCGGGACATGGTGCGGCTCCTGGAAGACAGGGCCACAAACTAGACGCCGCGCGCCGACGGCGATATCCGCTTCTTGCGCTGCGCCTCGCCGGCGCGCGGACTGCGCCGTCCCCACAAAAACCAACGGCCCGGTTTCCCGGGCCGTCGTTGCCGATCTTGCGTGCCGCCGGTCAGGCGACGAACAGGCCGCGCATCTTCTTCAGGGCGTTGGCCTCGATCTGGCGGATGCGCTCGGCGCTGACGCCGTACTCGTCGGCCAGTTCCTGCAAGGTGATCTTGCTGTCGGCATCGAGCCAGCGACGCTTGATGATGTCGCGCGAACGCGCATCCAGGCCGGCGAGGCCTTCGCGCAGCAGGCCGAGCTGGTTGTCTTCCTCGTCCTCGCGCTCGTACGACTGCGACGGATCTTCATCGCTCGCGCGCAGGTACGCGGCCGGCGACGGCGGCGCATGATCGTCGTCCTCGTCCGAAGGCGCATCGAAACCGATGTCGCGACCCGACAGGCGCGATTCCATCTCCAGCACTTCGCGCTCGGAGACGTTGAGGTCCTTGGCGACCAGGCGCACTTCCTCGGCGTTCATCCAGCCCAGGCGCGTCTTGCTCTTGCGCAGGTTGAAGAACAGCTTGCGCTGCGCCTTGGTCGTGGCGACCTTGACGATGCGCCAGTTCTTGAGGATGAACTCGTGCATCTCGGCGCGGATCCAATGGACCGCGAACGAAACCAGGCGGACGCCCTGGTCGGGGTCGAAACGCTTGACCGCCTTCATCAGGCCGATGTTGCCTTCCTGGATCAGGTCGCCGATCTGCAGACCGTAGCCGTTGTAGCCGCGGGCCACGTGGACGACGAAGCGCAGGTGCGAGTGGACGAGTTCACGGGCCGCGTCGAGGTCTTCCCCTTCACGGAAGCGGCGCGCCAGCGCCTGCTCGTTTTCCACGCTGAGCACCGGGATCTGGTGCACGGCGCCGATATACGCGTCCAGCGAACCGAGCGCGCTGGGCACAGGCAGGTTGTTGGCGACTAGAGCAGTGGATTGGGCGATAGAGGTCATGGGGGTCATCTTAGCAGTCGCGATATATGACTGCTAAAGGTGGGGAAAGTTCCACAGTGTTGCGGTACTGGAACGGGCGCCCGGGCCTTGACCGGCCCGGGCGGCGGAACGCCGGACCGATGAAACGGCGGCGCGGTCATCAACATACCCTTTGCAATTAATAACTTATTAAAGCGAACTGGCCGCCGGCCCCATTCAGCCTGGGGCCCGGGCACTCGACTATCCGCCCACGGCGCCGTCGGCCGCCTGAACCGGTGCGGCGAAACGCCACTATCGGCCTGATCCGGGCGCACATTCCATCAGGACCAGGGTCCCAGATCGCAAAACCGGCGCCGGGCCGAGGGCGGCGACCGGGGCTTCGACCCGCGATCCGGACGAAGGTTCACCCCGACGACCCTGCTCGCGCCCGCGGCCTGCACGCCACTACAGTGAGGCGACGCCGACCGCCCCGGACTGCCCGTGATCCGAAGAAAGATCCAGGAAGACGCCACCGGCTGCGGCCTGGCCTGCGTGGCGATGCTCGGCGGCATCGGCTACGCGCAGGCGCGGGTGCTGGCGCGTCGGCTCGGCGTCGGCCCGCGCGACCAGGTCGTCGGCCGGGTCGGCAAAACCCGCACGATCCGCAACGCCTACTTCAGCGATGCCAGGCAGCTGCGGCGCATGCTCAAGCTGCTCGGCCTGCGCGCCGGGCCGGAACGCCGCCTGGCGCGATGGGATGCGCTCGATCGCAGCGGCATCGCCGGCATCAATCCCAACCGCCGCGAGGGCAGCTGGCACTGGGTGGTCTATCTGCACTCGCACGAAGGCGGCTGCGTGCTCGACCCGAATCCGCGCGTGCGCAGCGAACGCAGGACCGACTTCGGCCGGATGAAGCCGCGCTGCTTCATTCCGGTGGCTCGCGCCTGAGCCGGAGCTAGGCGCCGCCGAGCTCCTCCAGCGATCGGCGGAAACGCTTCAAGGCCGGGGCGATCTCGTCGGCATCGATGACGCCGTAACCGAAGGTCAGCGCCGGCCTTTCCAAGGCGCTGATCGCATAGTCGCCGACCGACTGCGCACCGGGCAGGTGGCGCAGCATGCGCGTGAGGATCGCCGGCGCCAGCCCGGGGTCGCGGATGCGCGCGGCCAGGTGCAACCCAGCTTCCGACGGAATCGGCTCCAGCCACGGATGCAGTTCGCGGCGCAGGCCGTCGAGCAGGGCGTCGCGGCGCTCGCCGTAGATCGCGCGCATGCGCCGTACGTGCCGGGCCAGATGACCGTCGCGGATGAAGGCCGCGAGCACCGATTGGGTGATCGTGTCGCAATGCGAATCGGCGCATTGCTTGACCGTGATCAAGGCATCGCGCGCCCATGCCGGCGCCACCACGAAGCCCTTGCGCAGCGACGGGAACAGGCTCTTGGAGAAGGTGCCGACGTAGAACACCAGGGCGTCGCGATCCAGGGTTTGCAGCGCGTCGAGCGGGCGTCCGCCGAAGCGGAACTCGCCGTCGTAGTCGTCTTCGATCACCACCGCATGATGCTGACGGGCGAACTCCAGCAGCGCCTTGCGCCGGCGCAGCGACAAAGCCACGCCGGTCGGCGATTGGTGCGAGGGCGTGACGCTGATGACGCGCACGTCCTCGGGCAGGCGATCGACGCACAGGCCTTCGTCGTCGACCGGCATCGGCACCAGGCGCGCGCCGGCGGCGGCGAAGGCCGCGCGCACCGGCGGATAGCCCGGCTCTTCGACCGCAACCTGGGTCACTCCCGGCGTCACCAGCAAGCGGGCGAGCAGGTCGAAGGCCTGCTGCGCGCCGGAAGTGACGATGACGTCGTCGGCCGCGCAGGCGACCGCACGCGCGAACGCGACGTGCTGGGCGATCGCCTCGCGCAGGGCCGGGATGCCTTCCGACGGCGGATAGCTGAAATGGGTCTTCGACCATTCGCGCAGGCTCTGCGCGGACAACCGCCGCCAGACGTCGTGCGGGAAATGGCGGTGGTCGGGAATACCGAGACGGAAGCAACGCTCCGGCAGGCTGCGTGGCGGCGAGGGACGCATGAACGGCGTGCGCCACAACGGGTTCAGGCGCGGGTCTTCCAGCCCCTGCTCCAGATGCGAGGGTGCGCGCCGTTCGCGACGTCCGGCGACGTCGGCCACCACCGTCTTCGCCCCCTTGCGCGGCAACGCATAGCCTTCGGCGATCAGCAGGTCGTAGGCGGTGACGACGGTGTTGCGGGCGACGCCGAGCTCGCTGGCGACCTGGCGCGTCGCCGGCAGCGGCGCACCGGCGGCGAGGCGGCCGTCGAGGATCGCCGAGCGCAGCTGCTGGTGCAGTTCCTGGGTCAGGGTGCCCTGGCCGCGGTCCGGCAGTGCAAGCGGAAACGGGAAAACTGGACCCATGAAATATCACCGTTTTGGCTCATCCAGGGCGCCAGAGTACTCCTAAGCTGAGTCCATGGAAGCGGCACGACGCCGCCGCACCGCCCCTCCCCGACGAGCCCCTCCCGATGATCGACCTCTATTACAGCCCGACCCCCAACGGCCTGAAGCTGCGCCTGTTCCTCGAAGAGTCCGGCCTGGCCCACCGGATCGTGCCGGTGCAGCTTTCGGCCGGCGAACAGTTCGCCCCCGAGTTCCTGGCGATCTCGCCGAACAACAAGATCCCGGCGATCGTCGACCACGCCCCGCGCGACGGCGGTGAACCGGTGGCGGTGTTCGAGTCGGGCGCGATCTTGCTCTATCTCGCCGAGAAGACCGGCCTGCTGCTGCCCGAGGACGCCCGCGCCCGTCTCGAAGTCACCCAGTGGCTGTTCTGGCAGATGGCCGGGCTCGGCCCGATGGCCGGCCAGGCCGGGCACTTCCGCGTCTATGCGCCCGAGCCGCTGCCGTATGCGATCGAGCGCTACACCCAGGAAGTGAAGCGCCTGTATGGCGTGCTCGACCGCCGCCTCGCCGATCGCGCCTATCTCGGCGGCGACACCTATTCGATCGCCGACATCGCTTGCTACCCGTGGATCGTGCCGCACACCGGGCTCGGCCAGGACCTCGCCGCGACCCCGCACCTGCAGCGTTGGTTCCAGAGCATCGCCGCACGACCGGCCACCCAGCGCGTCTACGCCGGCATCGACGACCCGTACACGAAGGCGCCGGTGCTGTCGGAGCAAGCGCGAAAAGTCCTGTTCAACCAGGGCGCGACGAGCGCGAAGTCCTGACTCGTCGCGCCTGTACAGCCCATCTCCATGAGGCCCGCCATGTCTCTGCCGATCTGCGAAACCTGCGGCACCCAATTCGCCCCTCATGCCGGCGTGCCGGCGCATTGCCCGATCTGCGAAGACGATCGCCAATACGTCGGCTGGCAAGGGCAGCGCTGGACCACCCACGAAGCGCTGGCGCAAGGTCATACGCTGCGGCTCGAAGACGATGCCGGCCTGCTCGGCATCGGCCTGGCGCCGGCGTTCGCGATCGACCAACGCGTGCTGTATCTGCAGACCGACGCCGGCAACATCCTGTGGGAATGCCTGGCCCTGGTCACCGACGAAGCGGTGGCCGAACTCGAGGCGCGCGGCGGCGTCGACCTGATCGCGATCTCGCATCCGCATTTCTACGCCTCGATGGTCGAGTGGAGCGAAGCGCTCGGCGGCGTGCCGATCCTGATCCACGAGGCCGATCGCGAATGGGTGCAGCGCCCGTCCGAACGCATCCGCTACTGGAGCGGCGACGAACACAAACTCTCCGAGGACGTCACTCTGATCCGCTGCGGCGGCCACTTCCCCGGCAGCACCGCGCTGCACTGGAAGCGCGGCCCGCGCGGCGGCGGCGCGCTGTTCCCGGGCGATGCGCTGCAGGTGGTGTTCGACCGCCGCCACGTGACTTTCATGTACAGCTATCCGAACTACATCCCGATGAAGCCGAGCGACGTGCGGGCGATGCGCGAACGCGTCGCCGGCTACGCATTCGAGGACGTCTACGGCTACACCTGGGGCCGCAACATCGTCGGCGGCGGCCGCCAGGCGGTCGACGAGTCTTTCGATCGCTTCCTCGCCGCGGTCGCCGGCTGAACCGGCCGCGCCTGGCTGCCTTCCCTATCTTCCGAGGAATACCCGATGTCGCACGGACTCGATGCCCTGCACGACTACCTGCCCGCGCGTTTCAGCGCCAGCGCCGACCTGCCGTGGATTCCGTCCTCGACCCCGGGCAAGGCCGCCAAGCCGCTGCGCTTTCTCGCCGACGACCAAGGCTTCGTCGAACTGCTGCGCATGGACCCGGGGGTGGTCATGCCGCTGCACCGCCACACCGGCGAGATCCATGCCTACAACCTCTGCGGCAGTCGGCTGCTGTGCACCGGCGAGCTGATCGGCCCGGGCGATTATGTCTATGAGCCGCCGGGCAATACCGACTGGTGGAAGATCGTCGGCGACGAACCGATGATCGCCCTGGTCGTGGTCATGGGCGCGGTCGAATTCCTCGGCCCCGGCGGCGTGGTGCGGATGCGCGCCACCGCCGAGACCCAACGTGCCGAGTACGAGCAGTACTGCCGCGAGCACGGGCTGCCGCTGCGCGATCTGATGGAGCGATGACCGATGCCGCCGGCGTTGCTCCGGCGAGCGTCGGCTGCGTCCAGTTTCAGTCTTCGACGAAGGATTTAAGCCGCAGCAAGGCCTGGTCCCACTGCTGCGAGATCGCATCGAGCGAGCGCCGCGCCTCGTCCAGTTGCGCGGGCTCGAACTCCCACAGGCGTTCGCGCCCTGCCTTGAGGTCGCGCACCAGCCCGGCCTCGGCGAGCACCTGCAGATGTTTGGTCACCGCCTGGCGGCTGATGTCGGTGCCGCCGGTGAGTTGCGCAATCGACATCGCACCGCCCGCGCACAAAGCCACGACCAGGCGCAACCGGGTCTCGTCGCTGAGCGCAGCGAAGACCCGTGCTGACTTGAACAAAGCCGATTTGCGCAACGCCGGCGCCTTCAACGCCGCCCGGTTCGCCGCTCCCGGCTTAGCCGCTCCCGGCTTAGCCGACATAGCGCTCGATGTTCTTCATCTGTTCGTCCCAGCCGCCGCTGTTCATGCGGAAGGCTTCGTCGCGGCGCGAGGCCGGCACGCGGTCGAAACCGGACTCGACCACGCGCAACAAGGTGCCGCCGTCGACCTCTTCGAGAGTGAACTCGACCAGGGTCGGCGCTTCATGCGAGTAGTCGACCTCGGCATCGACCGCATAGGGATGCCAATGGAAGGACAGCAGGCGTTCGGGCTCGACGCGCTGGACTTCGACCTGCATCAGCAGATGCTCGTAGCCCGGATACGTGATGTAGCCCTGGGTGATCTGCCCGGGCACGAAGCGCTGGCCTTCGAGGCGGACGCCGAACCATTCGCCGAAGGACTCGGCGTCGGCCAAGGCCTGCCAGACCCGCGAGCGCGGCGCCTTGAGCAGGATCTGCTTCTCGATGCGATCGGTGGATGCGTTCATGGTCGTACCTCCGACCCGAAGGCTAGTCCCGCCCGCGGCCAAATGCAACCATTTGGTTGCCTTAAATCGCTACCGCAGCGGCCGGGCCGTTCGCCGCGACCGGCGCGCCGGCTCAGGCCCCGAGCGAACCGTCCTGCAGCGCGCGGCACAGCTGCGCGGTGGCCTCGTCCATCGGGAAGCAGCACTCCACGTGCAATTCGTCGACGGTCACGTCGCGCGGGGTACCGAAGGTGGTGATGGTGGAGAAGAAGCGCAGCTCGTGTTCGTCGCGGCGCAGGATCGTGGTCAGCAGCGGCGACGGCGCCGCATCGAACTGGCGCCGGCGCCAATGGCACGGCACGCCCGGATAGGCCATGACTTCGTCGAGCAAGGCGCGAGCCGCGCTGTCGCCCGGCGTCGCGGCGACGGCGGTATGCAGATGGCGGATCAGTTCGCCGGCCACCTCCTCCCAGTTCGCGACTGCCGGGCGCAGATCCTCGGGATCGAAGATCTGCCGGATCATGTTGGCGTGGCGGTTCGGGCGGCCGCGCATGACGAAGGCATTGGTGCGCACCGCGGCCTCGTTGGCCATCAACACGTCCCAATGCCGGTTCAACAGGAACGCCGGATACGGCTCCTGCTGTTTGAGGATGAATTCGATCGCCCGCCGGATCTGGGCGAACTCGGGCGTCGCCAACGCGGTCTCGGGGTACTTCGGCGCGAAACCGGCCGCGACTAGCAGGACATTGCGTTCTCGCAGCGGCATGTCGAGGGCGTCGGCGAGCTTGACGATCATCTCCCGGCTCGGCTGCGACTTGCCGGTCTCCACATAGCTCAGATGACGGGCCGACACGCCCGCGTCCAGGGCCAGGTCCAGTTGGCTCCAGCGCCGCACCGCGCGCCACTCGCGCAGCAGCGCGCCGACGCACTGGTTGCGCGGGCCGGTGTTCGGATTCGTAGCGAGGGCCATGTTCATGCGGCCATGATAGGAGCCGGCTTCGATCAAAACCATGACCTCGCAGGTCATGCAGATTGCACCTGCGACGTCATTGCCGGCATGACCGCCGATATCGATCATCGCCTCCCATCGAAACGCCCGTCCGGGCCTGGGAGACGAAATGAACCGCAGAACCTTCATCCAACTCGGCGTCGGCGCGGCCAGCGTCGGCCTGCTCGGCGCTTGCGCCACCGGCCTGTCCGGCGCGACCGCGACCGCGGCCGATGCCGCAGCCTGGAACGCGGCCGCGTTCCACGCCGCGCGTCGGTTCGTCGCGACCTCGTTCGGCGAGATCGCCTACGTCGAGCGCGGCCAGGGGCCGGCGGCCCTGTTCCTGCACGGCTTCCCGCTCAACAGCTTCCAGTGGCGCGGCGCGATGGCCTATCTGGCGCCGTACCGCCGCTGCATCGCCGCCGACTTCATGGGCCTGGGCTATACGCGGGTCGCAGAAGGTCAGAGCGTGGCGCCGGACGCGCAGGTCGACATGCTCGCGACCTTGCTCGACCGGCTCGGCGTCGACAGCGTCGACCTGATCGCCAACGACAGCGGCGGCGCGGTCGCGCAGATGTTCCTGGTCAAGTATCCGCAGCGCGTGCGCAGCATGCTGCTGACCAACTGCGACGTCGAGAACGACAGCCCGCCGGCCGCGGTGGTGCCGGTGATCGAAGCCGCACGCCGCGGCCGCTTCGCACTGGAAACGTTTCCGCCGCAGCTGGCCGACCATGCCTTCGCCCGTTCGGAAAAGGGCATCGGCGTACAGTGCTTCACCTATCCCGATCATCCGAGCGACGAAGCGATCGAGACCTACTTCACCCCGCTGGTCAGCACGCCGCAACGCACGCAGCTCACCGACGCCTATGCGATGGGGCTGGACCCGAACCCGCTCGCCGGTATCGAGGCGGCACTGAAGCGCTGCACGCAACCGGTACGGATCGTCTGGGGCACCGGCGACACGATCTTCTCGCCGGCCAGCCCGCATTACCTCGACCGCTTGTTCCCGAACTCACGCGGCATCCGCTTCATCGAGGGCGCGAAACTGTTCTACCCGGAAGAGTTTCCGGAAGTGATCGCGCACGAAGCGCGGCAGCTCTGGGCGACGCTCTGATCGCAGCGAAATCTGCGTCGCATCCGTATGACGTTTGTCATCAATCGTGGCCGCGCCAGCGCGTTGCGACGACAACGATGAAGTTCATGCCTGGCCATCGCCAGGCTCGTGTCTCGACTACGACGGCGGCGCAATGCCGCCGTCGCGCGTATCGCAGCGGTCCTCGATGCGCCGCTGGTACGCTCTTGCGATCCGTCCATCGGTTTCGCCTTGTCTCTGCGTACAGCAACCGCCATTACGCTGTCGTGCAAGGTCGCCGCGCCATCGCGTCGCCGCCCACGCCGCCCGCGCATCGCGCTTGCAACCCTGCGCACGATCGCGGCATCACTGTCAGCAAGCCCACTTACTGCGCCGCCTTCGATGCCCTCACCGCTGCGTTTCCGAAACGAACGTCCTTCGCCCGACCCGGTTGCGAACGCGCGCGCCAGTCCGCCGCCGCGGCGCCCGCCGCGCGCGCCGCCCGACCCCGGCTTCGATACCCGGATGTGTTTATTTGTACGGTCCCGACGAGCACCACCCGCCGGCGCTACCATGCCGGCTCGCATGAGGTGGCCATGAATAAAGTCCTGCTGATAGAGGACGACGCCCGACTGGCCGGGCTGATATCCGAATACCTGCAACGCTACGACTTTCAAACCTCGGTGGTATTGCGCGGGGACCAGGCGCTGACCGCGATCGAGGACGATCCACCCGACGTGATCGTGCTCGACCTGATGCTGCCCGGCATGGACGGCTTCGACGTCTGCCGCCAGATCCGCAAGCAATCGAGCTTGCCGATCGTGATGCTGACCGCGCGCGGCGATCTGTTCGATCAGGTTACCGGCCTGGAGGTCGGCGCCGACGACTACGTACTCAAGCCGGTCGAACCGCGGCTGCTGCTGGCGCGACTGCGCGCCATCCTGCGCCGCAGCCAGGCGCGGCCGCAGCCCAACGGCTCCTCGATGCTGCTGTACGGCGGCCTGCAGATCGACATGACCGCGCGCCAGGTGCGCTGGAAAGGCCAGGAGATCGACCTCAAGACCGCCGACTACAACCTGTTCGTGATCCTGGCCCAGGCCGCCGGCCGTGTGCTCAATCGCGACGAGTTGCTGCGGCGCTGGCGCGGGATCGGCTTCGACGGCGTCGACCGCACCGTCGACGTCAGCATCTCGCGCCTGCGCCGGCATTTCGGCGACGACGCCCACGAGCCGCGCAAGATCAAGACCGTATGGGGCCGCGGTTACCTGTTCAGTCCAATCGCCTGGGAGGACTGAATGTTCGCGATGCTGGTGCGGCTGTACCTGACCGTGGCCGGCCTGCTGTTGTGCTCGATGCTGTTGGTGCAGCAAGCCTTTCCGTATCTGTTTCCGGACCAGTACTCGCAATCGGCGCGGCACGAATTCAGCGGCGAGCTGGCGCTGCTGCGCGAGCACCTGCGCGGCGTCGGCATCGGCGAATTGCCCGAGCGCATCGCCGCGCTCAACCGCAGCAACCCGGACCGCTACAGCGTGCTGTCGCCGGCGATGGCGCTGCGCCTGCCGGCGCGGGTGCTGGCCGAACTGGCCGCCTCCGGCACCGCCAGCGACCACGTCAGCACCGAGCATCACCACGTCTATGTCCGTCTCGACCACGGCGACGTGGTCCAGATCAGCTACGACGAAAGCGATTTCCCGATCCGCTACATCGCCTACGCCACCGTGTTCGCGATGGTGCTGGTCGGCCTGATGATCTGGCTGCAGCCGCATTGGCGCGACCTGGAGCGGCTGCGCGACGCCGCCGCGCGCTTCGGCGACGGCGACCTCAACGCCCGCGCGCGCCTGCCGGGCGGCTCGTCGATCCGCCAGCTATGCGTCTACTTCAACAACATGGCCGACCAGATCGGCTGCCTGATCCAGTCGCAGCGCGACATGGTCAACGCCGCCTCGCACGAACTGCGCACGCCGATCACCCGCCTGGAGTTCGGCCTGGCCAACCTCGGCGACACCCTCGACGATCGGGTCGCGCGCGCGCGCGTGCACGCCTTGCGCTGCGACGTCGAAGAACTCGACCTGCTGGTCGGCGAACTGCTGACCCTGGGCATGCTCGAACGCAGCGGCCCGATGCCGGCGCTGGAGCGCATCGACTTGTCCGCGTTCCTGCGCGCCTCGACCGGCGTATCGGCCGAGGAGCTGCGCATCCGCAGCACCCATATCGAGTGGGAGCTCGCCCCGGCCCTGAAGGAGGTCGTGGTCGAACCGCGCAGCCTCGGCCGCGCCTTCTCCAACCTCATGCGCAACGCCCTGCGCTATGCCGACGGCACCATCCGGGTCGGCGCCGAAGCGGTCGAGCACGGCTGGCAGTTGGTGGTCGAGGACGATGGCGTCGGCATCCCGCCGGAGGACCGCCTGCGCGTGTTCGAACCGTTCTATCGCCTCGACCGCAGCCGCGACCGCGCCACCGGCGGCTTCGGGCTCGGCCTCAGCATCGTGCGCCAGGTGATCGACCGCCACGGCGGCGAGATCCACATCGAGAGCTCGCCGTTGGGCGGCGCGCGCTTCGTCATGCGCATTCCCTGGCACCAGCCCGGCGAGTGGCGCGGCCGCAGCCGGGCCCCGCGCGAAGAACCCGCGGCGGACGCCGGCCACTTCGAACATTCGTTTCATCTGCAATGATCGGCACCGAAGGGATCGGCGCCCAGCGGTGACCCCTTTTTCCGGCGCAGTGCGTTAACCCATGCGCAGGCCGCCAATGACGGCGGCCGGGAAGGAACCGATATGCATATGGAAATGAACGCCCTCGACGACGTCGAGTCCCAGGTCCTCGACCTCGCCAACCAGGCCATCGGCCACCAGGCCGGCGGCGATTACCGCCAGGCCGCCCAGCGTTGGGCACAGGCCATCGCCTTGGCCGATACCGGCATGCACGACGACGAGATCCGCTACTGGCTGCGCAGCGGCATCGCCGACGCCCACTACCGGCTCGGTCAAGACGAAGCCTGCATCGCCGCGGCCCGCGAGGCCCGCGACTGGTGCCGGCACCACCAGGCGCCGTTGGCGGCCTTGCTGCTGGGTCAGGCGCTGTACCGCAGCGGACGCGTGCAGGCCGCGCTGGAGGCCCTCGAGGAGGCGCGCAGCATGATCGGTGCGGAGTTCCTCGACGCGATCGACCACGTCCATCGCGATGCCATCGCCGAGCTCATGACCGCCCGCGCCGCCTGATCGCGACGACGCGCTGCGGGTTCAGAAGCGCGCCCACCATTGCACCGAGCGCTCGAAGTAGCCGATCAGGGTCTGCACCAGGCGTTGCCGGTCCTGCGGCTCGCCGCAGGCGATGACCCGGTCGACCGCGCTGTGCATCGCGGTGAAGAAGATCACCGCGGTCAGGCGCGGGTCCGGCGCGGCCCAGACCCGCGCCGCGATGCCGCCTTCGAGCAGTTCGACCAGCTGATCGATGACCGGGTTCTCCTGCATCGCATGGCGGTCGTGGGTGCGCAGGTCGTGGAAGACGACATCGTGCAGCGCGACCTGGTCGAGGTAGCCCTCGACCGCGCTCTGCACCCAGGCGCGCAGGCGTGCCGGCCAATCGTTGGGTCGGCAGCGGTCCATGGCGTCGTGAAGACGGACGCGAAAGCCCTCGACGAAACGCTGCTGCAAGGCCAGCAGCAGATGCTCGCGGCTGGCGAAGTGGTCGCGCAGCACGCGCAGTTCCAGGCCGGCGCCGGCGGCGATGTCGGCCAGGGCGACGCGCTCGGTGCCACGCTCGACGAACAGGCGCGCAGCGACGTCCAGCAGCGCTTCGCGGGTCGGGACGGCGGCCGCCGCGAAAGCGGGCTCGGGCAGGGCAAACGACGACGGGGACGGCATCGACCGGCCTCAAATGAGAATGGCTCTCATCATATCCCAGGCCATGACGGCGCGCGCCGGCGCTACCGGCCATGCCGCTTGCCCCGCGTTCGCCGGACGTCTCGATCCGGGCCGGCCGCGCGTCGCAATCGATCGCCCCGCATCGCTCAAAGCGGCAGCGCGCGCGCCGCGGATATTCGCCGACGGGAAAATTCATTCGCGAAACCGAAAATCGAAAGCGCCTCGATGCCGCGCGGCATCACAAGCCGATCGTGATTTCGAACCGCGTTGCGATACCGCGCGGATACCGATATTTCAGCGGCGCAAACGCGAAAAATCGCTGCGGCGACAATATTCGCGCGATCTTGTCGCTTGTAGAAAAAACTTCACATATCCGTCTTGTGATCCGGCTCTCAACGCCGGCTTCGTAAATATTCGACTTGTGATCCGTCTCTCACCGATCTCGATGGACACGGCCGGAGCGCTCAGGGATATTGAATCCGAAGCGGCAGCGAAGCGCGATGCGGATCGCCGCCGCCGCAGGCGAACCACATAAGAACGCAAGCCCGCCATCCGCGCGAGTAGCGCAGTCGGCTGCTACGGACAGGGCTCGGCCCCGGCGCCAAGCGCCGCGGCGACGACGTACTTTTATTTCGAAACAAACATGGAGAGGGGGCCACTCGTAACGAGCTGGCCGCGGGATCGCGCGCGAGAACAACGCGTCGTCGGGCATGGCGCCCGCCGGCCGCTGACGGCGTGCGGCCAACGGCCGCCTCAAAGGATGCGCGCCATGAATGAATCCCACTGCCTTGCCCTGCCCCTGACCACCGCCCAGCGCGGACTGTGGGTCGGGCAGAAGATCGCCTCGGCCGAAGCCTCCATGAACATCGCCGAAGCCGTGGAGATTTGCGGCCCGGTCGATGCCGAGCTGTTCCTGCGCGCACTGCGCCAATTCACCCGCGAAGCCGATGCCACCCGTGTGCGCATCGTCGAACACGGCGGCCTGCCGCGCCAGATCGTGCGCGAGGAATACGAAAGCGACTTCCCTTATTTCGACCTCAGCCTGGAAGCCGACCCGCGCGCGGCCGCAGAACGCTGGATGCAGGCCGAACTCGCCAAGCCGGTCGACTTCGTCCACGACCCGCTCTGGGTCGGCGCGCTGTTCAAGCTCGCCGACGACCGCTATTGCTGGTACCAGCGCGCCCATCACACGATCTACGACGGCTACAGCGGCGGCATGACCGTACGCCGCATCAGCGAGTTGTACAGCGCCTATGTCGAAGGCCGCGAGCCCGAGCCCTGCGGCTACGGTTCGCTGGCGGCGCTGGTCGAAAGCGAAGCCGCCTACCGCGGCTCCGAACGTTTCCAGCGCGACCGCGCGTTCTGGCGCGAGCAACTGGCGGCCCTGCCCGAGGCGGTGACCCTGGCGCGCCGACGCGTGCGCAACAACGGCGGCCTGCGCCGCGCGCGCGGCCTGCTCGACGACGCGGCGCGCACGCGCCTGGTCGAGATCGCGCGCGATTGCGCCGTGAGCCTGCCGCAGGTACTGATCGCGCTGATCGCCGCCTACTACCATCGCGCCACCGGCGCCCACGACCTGGTGTTCGGCATGCCGGTCACCGGCCGCGTCAATCACGCCCTGCGCAGCACCCCGGGCATGGTCGCCAACGTGGTCGCGATCCGTTTGGCGATGAGCCCGCAGACGACCATGCCGGAACTGTTCGCGCAGGTCTCGCGCGTGGTCAGGCAGGCGCTGCGCCACCAGCAGTATCGCTACGAAGACCTGCGCCGCGACCTCGGCCTGGTCAATCCCGACCAGCACCTGGCCTGGCTCGGCATCAACATCGAGCCCTTCGACTACGGCAGCTTCGGCGGCCATCGTGCGACCGGGCATAACCTGCACAACGGTTCGGCCGAGGACCTGACCGTGTTCGTCTACGACCGCGACGACGGCGAAGGCCTGAGCTTCGACCTCGACGCCAACCCGACCCTGTACCCGGCCGCGGAACTCGACGAACACCGGCGCCGCCTGATGCGGCTGATCGAATCGGTGTCGGCCGATCCGTCCCTGAGCCTCGGCGCCATCGACGTGCTCGGCGGGGAAGAACGCGAACGCCTGCTGCGGGGCTGGAACGACACCGACGCACCGCTGCCGGACAGCACCGCGCTCGACCAGTTCGAACAGCAGGCCGCGCGCACCCCGGATGCGGTCGCGGTGATCGCCGGCGACACCGTGTTGAGCTATCGCCAACTCGACGAGAGCAGCACCCGCCTGGCCCGCCGCTTGATCGCGCGTGGCGTGCGCCCCGGCGACATCGTCGCCATCGCCCTGCCGCGCGACGAAGTGCTGATCGCGGCCCTGCTCGCGGTGTGGAAGGCCGGTGCGGCCTACCTGCCGCTGGACCCGGAAGCGCCGATCGAGCGCATCGCCCTGACCCTCGACGATGCCGCGCCCAGTCTGTTGCTGACCACTGCGAACTTCGCCGAGGCCTTCGCCGGCCGCGCCCTGCCGTTGGTGTTCGCCCACGAACAGGACGAGGCCTACGAGATCGACGTCGACGCCGCCCTGCCGCGCGCGCGCTTCGACGCCACCGCCTACCTGATCTACACCTCGGGCTCGACCGGCCGGCCCAAGGGCGTGCAAGTCACTCAGCGCAATCTCGGCAATTTCCTGCTCGCGACCCAGCGCCTGTTCGCGCCGACCGCGGCCGATCGATTCCTGGCCCAGACCACGGTCGCTTTCGACATCGCCTGCTTCGAGCTGTTCCTGCCGCTCAGCGTCGGCGCGCGCATCGTCGTGACCACCGCCGAGGTGGTGCGCAATCCGCTCGCCCTGGCCCGCCTGATCGCCGAGCACGCGCTCAATTTCGTCCAGGCCACACCGTCGCTGTGGCGCATGCTGCTGGCCAATCCGGAACTGCGCCTGGACGGTGTGCACGCGCTGTCGACCGGCGAAGCCTTGCCGCCGGAACTCGCCCAGCGCCTGGTCGCCGCGGCCGCGCGCGTGACCAATCTGTACGGGCCGACCGAAACCACGGTGTGGGCCAGCGCGATCGAGATCACCGCGGCCGACCTCGCCGACGGCGCGCCGCCGCCGATCGGCAAGCCGCTGTCGAACACCCGCGCCTACGTGCTCGACACCACGCTGAGCCCGGTGCCGACCGGCAGCGTCGGCGAGCTCTACATCGGCGGCGCCTGCGTCGCCAAGGGTTATCTGGGGCGCGACGACCTCACCGCCGAGCGCTTCATCGCCGATCCTTTCGCCGACCCGCTCAGCGCCGCCGACGCACGTCTGTATCGCACCGGCGACCTCGCGCGCTGGCGCGACGACGGCATCATCGAATACCTCGGCCGCGCCGACCAGCAGGTCAAGATCCGCGGCCACCGGGTCGAACTGGGCGAGATCGAAACCCATCTGCGCGCCGAGGAAACCGTGGCCGAGGTCGCGGTCGCCCTGCACACCGACGCCGCGGGACACGCGCTGCTCGCCGCCTATCTGGTGCCGGCGACCGGCCTGAGCCTCGACAGCGACGGCCTGCGCCGTCGTCTCGCCGCCAAGCTGCCCGACCACATGGTGCCTAGCGTCTACGTCGAACTGGCGGCCCTGCCGCTGACGCCGAGCGGGAAACTCGACCGCAAGGCGCTGGCGCCGCCGGAGCGCAACCGCCAGGCCGTCTATGCCGCGCCGCGCAGCGAAATCGAACGCAAGTTGGTGGCGCTGTGGCAGCAGATCTTCGGCCTCGAACGCGTCGGCATCCACGACAACTTCTTCGAGCTCGGCGGCGATTCGCTGACCGCCGCCGAACTGGTCGCCGCCTTCCCGCAGCATTTCGGCAGCGAGCTGTCGCTGGGCGCCCTGTTCGACGGCTCGACCATCGCCGGCCTGGCCGCGTATCTCGAGCGCAGCGGCGGCGAGAACGATCCGCTCGGCGCGCTGCTGTCGCTGCGCCCGACCGATCGCGAGCGGCCGCTGTTCTGCATCCATCCGGTAACCGGCTTCAGCTGGTCCTACGCCGGCATGTTGCGCCACCTCGACGAGACCCTGCCGGTGTACGCCCTGCAGTCGCGCGGCCTGCGCGGCGGCGGCGCCCTGCCCGGCAGCATCGAGGAGATCGCCGCCGACTACATCGCGCAGATGCGCCGGATCCAGCCGCAGGGGCCGTACCGTTTACTCGGCTGGTCGCTCGGCGGCCTGATCGGGCATGCCATCGCCGCGCAGTTGCAGCAGGTCGGCGAACGCATCGAACTGCTGGCGATGATGGATTCGTATCCGTTCGTGGCCGACGCCCACGACGCCCAGAGCGAAGCCCAACAGGCCGTGGCCGTGCTCAAGTTCCTCGGCTTCCACCACCGCACCCGCGACAACCCGCCGCAGGACATGCGCAGCCTGGCCGATCTGCTGTGCCGCGAGTACGAGGTGTTCTCGATTCCGCTGGTGCAAGAAATCATGAAGGCCGATGCGCGCCTGATCGAGAACGTCACCGCGGTGACCCGCAACAATCTGATGCTGGCGCGGCGTTACCGGCCGGCGCCGATCGAGACCGACGTGGTGTTCTTCAACGCCGGCCTCAAGGAGCACGTCGATCTGGACGGCCTGCTGCATTACCACGCCGCGGCTTGGCAGCCCTTCATCGGCGGGCGCATCGAGATCCACGACGTCGACTGCCATCACCAGTCGATGCTCGAACCGCGCGCGGCCGCCCACATCGGCCGCGTGCTGCGCGAGCGGCTGGACTCGCCGCCTCTGCCTTCCCCGCCACCGACGCCGGCCGCGCTCGCGGTCGCGTACTCGTAAGGAGACGCCCGTGTCCGATGCCATCGTCATCTTCACCGTCGGCACCCAAGGCGACGCACGCCCCTGCGTCGCCCTCGGCGTGGCCCTGCGCCAGGCCGGCCACCGGGTCCGCATCGTCACCAGCGACAACTTCGCCGGCATGGTGCGCGAGGCGGGGCTGGAGTTCTTCGCTCTCAGCGCCGACTTCAGCGATTTGCTGACCAACAACCCCGAGACCGTCGACAAGGCGCTCAACCCCTTGTTCCTGGTCAAGCACACGCGCGAGAAATTCGCCTCGATGGCTGCGACCTGGGTGCGCGAGACGCGGCCGGCCTGCGAGGGCGCGGCGCTGCTGATCGGCAACGGCATCGCCACCCAACTGGCCAAGGCCCTCGGCGAGGCCGAGGGCATCGCCTTCGTGCAGGCGCAGTTGCAACCGTTCACGCCTTCGCGCGAACTCTCGCCGCTGGCGTTCTGGTCGAAGGCGCGGTTCCCCGGCGCGGTCAACCTCGGCCTTTACCAACTCATGAAGCTGCTGGCCTGGTACACGCTCAAGCCCGCGGTCAACGACGTGATCCGCCCGCAACTCGGCCTGCCGCGCTATCCCTGGTACGGCCCCTATTTCGAGCGCGATCGCTTGCGCAAACGCGTGCTGTACGGCTACAGCCGCCACATCCTGCCGCGCCCCACCGACTGGCCCGAGGAGGCGCGCGTCACCGGCGGCTGGTTCCTCGACCAGGCCGAGCAGTGGCAGCCACCGCAGGCCCTGCAGGACTTCCTCGACGAAGGCGAGAAACCGATCTACATCGGTTTCGGCAGCATGCTGGCCAACAACGCTGAGGCCTTCACCGCGACCGTGCTCGAAGCCGCGCGCCTCAGCGGCCGCCGCGCCGTGCTGGCGACCGGCTGGGGCGGCCTGCGCGGCGAGCCCGGGCGTCGCGACGAGCGCACCTACGTGATCGACAACGCGCCGCACGACTGGCTGTTCCCGCGCATGGCGCTGGCCATGCATCACGGCGGCGCCGGCACCACCGCGGCGGCGGCGCGCGCCGGCATCCCCTCGGTGTTCGTGCCGTTCTTCGGCGATCAACCGTTCTGGGCGCGGCGTATGCACGAGCTGGGCGCGGCGCCGCCGGCCCTGGACCGCGTGAGCGTGACCGCGGCGCAGATGGCGCAGGCGATCGGCGCCGGGCTGCAGGCGCCTATGGTGCAGGCGGCCGCGCAACTCGGAAGGAAACACCGGCGCGGCTGCGCGCGGTGGAGGCCTTGGAGGCCTGAAACGCGGCGGCATCGGCCCGGCGGCCTGCCGCCCTCATCCGGCCCTGCGGGCCACCTTCTTCCGTAAACGGGAAAAGGCAGGCGCCGTCGCCCTCGCGAGCGCCTCAGGCCGCAAGGGCGAGGCGTACGAAGCGACCAGGCTCGGGGCGCAGACGGGTTCTCGCGGCGCCGCCCCCCATCCCAACCTGCAAGACGCGCTTCGGCGAGAATGACCGGCTGATCGCGCGATGTTCTCGTCGCGCCTCAAACCGCCGAGGCGTCCTCCATGAAAAGCACCGATGTCGAACTCGAGCGCCTGCGCATCCGCCGCGAAGCGCGCCGCGCCGCGCTCGCCGCCGACACCCGCGTCGCAGTCGAACGCGAGGGCCGTGCCGTCTGCCTGTCCGGCGGCGGCTATCGCGCCGCGCTGTTCCACCTGGGCGCCCTGTTGCGTTTGCACGAGAGCGGATTGCTCGCCGGGGTGACGATGTTCAGCTCGGTCTCGGGCGGCAGCATCGTCTCGGCCTGGCTCGCCTGCCGCTATCTCGACACCCGCCTCGACGGCGAAGCCTTCGCCGCCTGGAGCGACCGCATCGATTTCAGCGCGGTCGTGGTCGAGCCGTTCCGGGCCGTCGTCGCCCGCGACATCCGCACCGCACCCGTGCTCGCCACCGTCGCCTACAACTGGCTCTGGCCCTCGCACCGCATCGGCTTGCTCGAACGCCGCTATGCCGAGGTCTTCGGCGAACGCACGCTCGACGAATTGCCCGAATCGCCGGCCTTCGTGTTCTGCGCGACCGACCTCACCTTCGGGGTGAACTGGGAGTTTTCGCGTCGCCGGGTCGGCGACTACCTCGCCGGTTATCTGCGCGACGGCGCACGGCGCGTCGGCCTGGCCTGCGCGGTGGCCGCGTCCTCGTCGTTTCCGCCGGTGTTCGGCCCGGTCCGCTTCGACACCGAAGCCGGCGATTACCAGGGCGGCCACTACCAGGGCGACGATGGCGACGAATTACGCGCGCGCATCGAACTCAGCGACGGCGGCGTCTACGACAATCTCGCCACCGAGCCGGCGCTGCGCCGTTACCGCGAGGTGTTGGTGTCCGACGCCGGCGGGCCGTTCGCGTTCGAGACCCGGCGCTGGTGGCTGCAGCGGCTGCTGCGCTACACCCAGGTCGTCGGCAACCAGGCCGAGGCGCTGCGCAAGCGGCTGTTCTTCGGCCAGGCCGAGAGCGGCTCGCTGACCGGCGTGTACTGGAGCTTGAACGGCTCGCGCGACGAAGGCGCCGACGGCTACAGCCCGGCGCTGGTGCGCGAGGTGATCGGCCGGTTCCGCACCGATCTCGATCGCTTCCTCGACCCCGAGTTCGAGGTCCTGGTCAATCACGGCTACTTCGCTGCCGTCGACGCGATGTGGCGGCAGAACGGCTGGCATCCCGACAGTACCCAGAGCGCGAACTGGCCATATCCGCAGCGCGCCGACGAAAGCGAAGTCCGGCGCCTGTTGCGCCACAGCCACCGGCGCGTGCTGCACCGGCGCTGGTGGGGCGCGAGCTGAGCGCGTTGGCGCGCCGTCTGCGCTGCGTCAGCCCGGCGCCGCCTCAGGCCGGCGCTGTGGCGCCGGGCACGCAAGGCGCGAACAGGTCCAGGGCCTTGCGATAGACGCCGGTTTCGACCTGCATCAGGCCGAGCACCGAATGAAACAGGTTGTCCTGGCTGGCCGGCCGGCGCGATTCGTTGCGCAAGCACTGCAGGTCGAGGCCACGCGCGGCGCTGAAGCCGGGCGACATCCACATCACCATCGGCACCCGGGTCTGGGTCTTCGGCGCGATCGCGTACGGCACGCCGTGCAGGTACAGACCGTTCTCGCCGAGCGACTCGCCGTGGTCGGACAGATAGATCAACGCGGTGTCGCGACCGGCGTCGCCGGCCAGGTAACGGATCGTGCGGGCGAGGAATTCGTCGGTGGCCAACACCGCGTTGTCGTAGGCGTTGACGATCTGCTCGCGGCTGCAGCGCCCGAGCTCGTTGGTGTCGCAGGTCGGCGTGTAGCGGCGCAGGCGCTCGGGATAGCGGCGGAAATAACTCGGCCCGTGATTTCCGAGCTGATGCAGCACCACCACCGCATCGCCGCCGCGCACGTCGAGGCGTTCGCGTAGACCGCGCAGCATGACCTCGTCGAAGCAGCGCTCGGCATCGCAGAAGGCCGGATCGCGGTCGTGCTCGAACGACTCGAACGCCAGGCCCTTGCAGACGTTCTTGCAGCCGGTCTGATTGTCGCGCCACAGAGTCTGGATGCCGGCGTATTCGAGCACGTTGAGCAACGACTCCGAGCCCTCGATGCGGCGCTTGTCGTAGTTCTCGCGCCCGTACGGCGAGAACATGCACGGCACCGAGACCTCGGTGCTGCTGCCGCAGGCGGTCATGTCGGGGAAATTGATCGGCTGGATCCGCGCCAGCTCCGGCGTGGTCTGGCGCTGGTAACCGTTGAGGCCCCAGTTCTGCGCGCGCACGGTCTCGCCGACCACCAGCACCAGCAGACGCGGCTTGGCGCCGGGAGCACGGGCGGCGAGGCGCGCGTCGGTGCCGATCGGCATGCGGCCGCGCACCCGCGAGGCCGAATCGTCCAGCGCCACCCGCGCCAGCGAGACCAGATAATTCGCCGGCGTCACCAAGTGGCGAATCTCCTTGTGGTTGCGCATCAAGGCCGAGACATCCTGGAACGACAGCATCAGCGCCAGCACGCTGACCGCGAGCGCGGCCGACAGCGTACCCAGGCGAACCAGCACGGCGCGACCGAGCGGGCGCGGCTTCAACTTCAACCGCCACAGCAGCAGGGACGGCAGCACGCCGTACAACAGCATCGGCAGAATCAGCCCGGCACTGAGCAGTTCGCCGGATTCCTTGCCGTCGGACTGCAGCACGTTGCGCACCATGCCGGTGTCGAGATACACGCCGTATTGGCTCATGAAATGCGCGGCGGCGGCGGTGACCAGCAACAGGAGAGTCAGCAGCGGCTTCACCGTCCAACGGTTCAACAGCACCCCGAGCAGGAGCAGAGTGATCGCCACGATCGCCACGAACATGCAGGCGGCGATCCAGGCGCCCTTGCCGGCACTGAGGGCACCGGCGGCCGAGGCCGCGCGCCAGAACGCGCCGTTGGCGAACACCGCGAAGAACAGGCTCGCGCCCAGGGCGATGGTCTCGACGCTGGCCTCGGGCCGGTAGGCGAACCAGGCCGGCCAACGCAGCCGCGATCGGACGATCGCGTTCATCGGCCAGCCCCCGGCGCCAACGGCAAGGCGACCGCCGCGGGCGCCGCGTGCTTGGGCGGCGCCATCGCCAGGTACAGCGTCAGCGCCGCCGACCAGGCGATGCCGAGGGTCCACAGATCGTGCGAAAGAAAGTGCGCGCCGCGCAGCTGTTGCGCGAAACCGAACAGCAAGCCGAGGCCGAGGCCGACCGACAACCCGAGCCAACGCAGCCGCGGCTGCACGGCCAGGAAGAAGAAATACAAGGCGACCCAGGCATAACCCGCGCTGGCATGGCCGGCCGGAAAACAGCGCCCGCGCGCCAGCCCCGATGGGCGCTGCGAGAACAAGCCGAAGAACTCGTTGACGCCGCCGTAGCGGCTCAAGTCCCAGGGGCAATCCATGTCGGTGAGCGACTTCAGCGCCGACACCAGCGCTATCGCCAGCACGGTCGACAGCAACAGATACGCCAGCGGCCGCCGCCATTCGCTCAAGCCCGGGCGCAGGCGAGCGACGATCCACAATGCGAGCACGCCGAACCAGGCGGCGGTACTGGCGTCGCGGCCGAAACGATGGACCAATTGCTCGGTCAGATAGGCGTTCTGCAGCGCCCAATGCCCGCCTTGCCAGGCATAGAAACGGTCGGCCAGCCAGAAGTCGCCGCCCGTCATCGCCCAGGCCGTCAGGGCGAACCAGAGCAGCAGCGGCGCGGCGAGATGAGTCCGCAGGAAACGGCGATGCGTCGGGTCGTGCGGCGGCAAGAGAGCGGAACGGGCGAGGAAATAGGCGGAATGGTTCATCGACGGCGGCGGGCTCGCAGGGCGGCGAAGGCGATCCCGCAATGGGATCGGCCGGACCGGCGGCGATCATCGAAGCGCGGCTGTCGGAGAGCGGTCGGAGCCAGGTTCGCGCTTCGTTAAAGCGCAGCCGATGGCGCAAGCCGCAACCGCCAGCGTTCAGCTGCCGGCGTGGATCGCGAGTGTCCCGGCGACGCTCCGACACCGCTCCGACACGGCCTGGGCGACGCTGGCGGTTTGACCCGGCGGTGGGGCCCGGCGCCCGCGCCAGGTCCGGACCGAACACGGTCGGCGGCGGCCACGGGCCGCGCCGATGCGAATCGGGCACTATCGCAACGAGCCGCGAGCGGCGGCGGGAGACTCGGCGCATGCGCCTGTTGGTGGTGGAAGACAATCGCAGCCTGGTCGCCAACCTGTTCGATTATTTCGAGGCGCGCGGCTACACCCTCGATGCCGCACCCGACGGCCCGACCGGCCTGCACCTGGCGGTGACCCAACACTACGACGCGATCGTGCTGGACTGGATGCTGCCGCGCCTGGACGGGCGCGAGGTGTTGCGCTGCCTGCGCGAGGAAGCCGGGTCCGACGTGCCGGTGCTGATGCTGACCGCACGCGACGAACTGCCCGACAAGATCGCCGGCTTCCGCGCCGGCGCCGACGACTACCTGACCAAACCCTTCGCCCTGCCCGAACTCGAGGTCCGCCTGGAAGCGCTGATCGCGCGCGCGGCCGGACGCGGCCGCAGCCGGGTGTTGCAACTGGCCGACCTCAGGCTCGACCTGACCACCCTGGAAGTCAGCCGCGACGGGCGTGCGCTGCATTTGTATCCGGCCTGCCGCAAGTTGCTCGAAGTGCTGATGCAGTCGAGCCCGGCCGCGGTCACCCGCGAACGCCTCGAACACGCCTTGTGGGGCGACAGCCCGCCCGACGGCGACATGCTGCGCTCGCATATCTACGAGCTGCGCCGCGCCGTCGACGGCCCTTATCCGGTCAAGCTGATCCAGACCCTGCCGCGCGTCGGCTATCGCATCGCAGTGCCGGTCGCGGCCGCGGAGGGAGACGATGCCGGCGCCGCCTGACCCTCGCGCAGCCTCTGCCGACGCGAGCGCGAACGGCCGCGGCCGTTTCCGTTCGAGCCTGCAACGCCGCATCCTGCTCGGCGTGCTCGGCTACACCGCACTGCTGTCGATCGCGGTGGTCGTGCAGGGTTTCATCGTCAACGAGCACGCCGAGCACCTGGTGTGGACCTCGCTGATGGATTCCGAGCTCGATCACTTCATCGAGCGCCGCCGGATCGAGCCCGACTACCGCTGGATCGACACCGAATCGCTAAGGCTCTACGACAGCCGCGGCACCCGGCCGATTCCCGCCGACTTGCAGGCGCTCGGGCCCGGCGTGCACGACGACATCCTGGTCGACGGCGGCGAGCGCGTGGTGATGGTGCGCGACGTCGACGGCGGGCGCCTGACCCTGTCGCTCGACATCACCGATATGGAGCACAGCGAATTCGACTTGGCGCTGACCATCGCCGGCGCGGCGCTGACGACCTTGCTGTTGCTGGCGGTAATGATCGCCTGGGGCGTGCACCGCCTGGTGCGCCCGCTCAGCCACATGGCCCAACGCATCGGCGGTCTGCAGCCCGATCGCGCCGGCCAGCGCATCGAGGTGCCGGACGCGGCGAGTTCGGAACTGGTGGTGATCGCCGATGCGGTCAACGACTATCTGGAACGCAACGATCGCTTCGTCGAACGCGAACGCGCCTTCATCGACAGCGCCAGCCACGAACTGCGCACGCCGATCGCGGTGATCGCCGGCTCGACCGAACTGGCGCTCGAACAACGCGAACTGCCGACCGGCGCGCAGTTGCAGCTCGAACGCATCCGCCGTACCGCGCGCGACGTCGAACAGCTGATTTCGCTGTTGCTGGTGCTCGCCAAGGACCCGCAGCGCCTGGCCGCGAGCGCCGACCGCGTCGCCCTGGATCAGCTGCTGCCGGAAATCGTCGAAGACCACCGTCACCTGACCCGCGACAAAGACCTGAGCTTGGCGCTGGGGCCGATGCCGCATTGCGAGATCGTCGCGCCGTTGCCGATCGTGCAGGCGGCGATCGGCAACCTGCTGCGCAACGCCATCGAGAACAGCGACCGCGGCGAGATCGCGATCCGCCTGTCCGCGGATGCGACCGTAATCATCGAAGACCCGGGCCACGGCATGACGCCGGAGGAGATCAGCGCGATCTATGCGCGCGTCGCGCGCGGCGGCCGCGAAGGCGGCGGCATCGGCCTGGACCTGATCTCGCGCCTGTGCGAGCACCTGGGCTGGAGTCTGCGTTTCGATGCCGCCGAACGCGGCACGCGCACTACGCTGAGCTTGCGGCCCGGTTGATTCGCGGGGATGGCGAGCGGGTGGCCTAGTCGCCCGCCGCTTCGTCTCCGCGCGGCGCCGGCAAGGCCCGCGTCGGCGCCGGTGCCGACAGCGACGCCGGGGCGGTGCGCTGGCGTTCGTAGGCGCGCGCGACTTCGGCGTGACCGTATTTGCGTTCCAGGCGCTTGACGATGAAGTGGCCGCGCGCCATGTCCTGATAGTGATTGGTGAACAGCATGTTCATCGTCGCCGCGGTCGCCGCGCCGATCACCGGCACCAGCTGCGCCGCGGTCTTCTCGCCGACCACCACGCCGAAGCGCGTGGCGACCACGTCGACCAGTTTGCTCATCCAGGCCGTGGCCTGCTTCTTGGCGTAGGCATGGGTGGCGTGCTGGGCGCCGCGCCGGCCGGCCAGCCCGGCCAGTTCCAGCCGGCCGACTTCGGCCAGGGCGGTGCGGACGGCGTAGTAACCGGACGCGGACGCATCGTCCTCGTCGCTGCCGCCGCCGAAGGCGAACACTTCCACGCAAGCGGCCTGCACTTCGGGATCGGACAGCGAGAACCCTTCGCTGCGGGCGATGTCGGCGACCGCGCGCATCATCACCACGGTCGACACCGGCAACTCCGCGGCCAGGCCGGCGGCGCCGAAGAAACCGCCGACCGCACCGACCGCGCCGGCGACGAATTTGTGGCTCTTGGTCGAAGAGGCCTTGCTCGGCTCGTCCTTGACCGTCCACAGCGCCGCCGCGGCCGCCTTATGCAGGGCGCCATGCACGATGTTCTGGATCCTGCGGCTGACGAAGCCGGGCAGCTTGGACATGCCGAATTCGATCGGTGCGCCGACGAAAGCGGTCATGCGCGCGGTGATCGACGGGGTTTCCAGCAGCGCCACCGCGCGCTTGAGATCGGCCGCGTCGGCGGTGTCGTCGAAGATGTCCTGGCCCTGCTCCATTCGCTCTCGCTCCGTCTCGGCTTGCCGCTCGCTGCCGCGATCGGACGATCGCGGTATGGCGAACATAGGGGCGCCGGCGCCGCGCAACAAGCCCGCGCCGGCGCGGCGTCAGTCCCGCGCCGGGATCGGCCGCACCATGCGCTCGAGCAGGTGCTCGACGATCCGTTCGGGTTCGAGGCAACGGCCGGTGTGCACCGGCGACATCTGGATGATCGAGCTGCGCTTGGCGGTGAGCCAATGGAACCGAGCCCGCGCCGGCAACTGGCCGATCGGGCCGGCGTCGCGGCCGCCGCGGCAGATGCGCTCGATCGCCTGCAGGTGCAGTCGCACCGCCTCGATGTCGACGCCGGGGTCGAGCGCGCGCAGGCGCGCCTCGTCGAGTTCGATCCCGGCGACCAGCAGGCTCGAACCCGGGCACGAGACCAATACGCCGACGTTGACGAATTCTTCGCGTTCGACCCGCGGTACCACGCGGATCACCGCATAGTCATAGGGAGAGCGAGCGGGCATGGATCGCCTCCTCCACGAATGCGCGCGGCGCTTGCACGCGGCGGTTCAGATAATCGGCATAGGCCTGGCGGTGCGCGGCGGCATCGGCGAAGCCGGGTTCGTCGACCAGCCAGCTGTCGGGCACCAGCTCGACGATGGACTGCACCAGCGCGGGCGTGACCGCCGCGGCCATCGCCGCGTCGACCTCGGCGATGTGGCTGGCGAACGGCAGCAGCACATGGTCCTTGACCGGCGCGAAACGACTGCCCGCGGCGTTGCCGGCGTTGGCCCAGTCGTGATGAAAGTACAGGGCGGCGCCGTGGTCGATCAGGGTCAGGCGCCGATGCCACAGCAACATGTTGGTGTTGCGCGCGGTGCGGTCGACGTTGGTGACGAAAGCGTCGAACCAGGCGATGCGCGAGGCCAGCTCGTCGCTCGGGCGGTCGACCAGCGGATCGTAGTTGACCGAACCGGGCAGGTAGTCGAGCGCGAGGTTGAGACCGGCGCTAGCGCGGATCAGGTGTTGGATCTCCGGATCGGGCTCGGTACGGGCCATGTCGGCGTCGAGTTCGATCAGGACGATTTCCGGCACCGGCAGCTCCAGACGGCGGGCCAGCTCGCCGGCCACGATCTCGGCGACCAGGGCCTTGCGGCCCTGGCCGGCGCCGCGGAACTTCATCACGTACAGGCCATCGTCGTCGGCTTCGACGACGGCCGGCAGCGAGCCGCCTTCGCGCAGCGGGGTGACGTAGCGGGTGGCGCAGACGGTCCTCAACACGGACGCTCCATTGCGGTCGGCTCGGCGGTGACGGGCGATCGCGGCGATGCGCGATCAGGCCGCCCACCTTAGGTCGAGCGACGCCAAAAGCAAAATCCGCGGCTTGGATTCGCCACTGAAGTCCGCTTCCGCCGTCTCAAGCCGCCTTGCGCGTTTCGCCTTGACGCGACAGACGCTCGACCAGGGCATCGACCTGCGCTTCGGCGCTTTCGATCGAGCGACGCAAGTCGTCGCCGCCGAACTCGTCGTATTCGATGGCGGCGCCGTGCGCGTCGGTGATGCCGAGGTAGCGCATCGGCGTCAGCACCGAGGGTTCGACGTGGTTGATCGATTCCAAGCGTTCGCCCTTGCCGTAGCCGTAGTCGCCGCGCGAGCTGAGCAAGACCAGGCGCTTGCCGGCGTCGGCGAGCATCGGCCAGTACGGTTCGCCTTCGCGCGAACGGTCGAAACCGAAGGTGCGGCCGACCCGGACGACGTTGTCGATCCAGGCCTTCAACGGGGCCGGCACGCCGAAGTTGTACATCGGCACGCCGATCACGATCAGGTCGGCGGCGATCAGCTCGTCGATCAAGGCATCGCTTTCGGCCAGCACCTCGTGCATCCAGTCCTCGCGCTGCGCGAGCGGAGTGAAGGCGGCATGGATCCAGCGGCCGCTGACCGGGGTCGGCGGGGCGACGCCGACGTCGCGCTGGGCGATGGGGTCGTCGGGATGGCGCTCGCGCCAGCGGCGCACGAAGCGGGCGCTGAGACGGCGGCTGTGCGAGCCGTGGGCCGCGCGGTCCGAGGCATGCGGGCGGGCGCTGGAGTCGATGTGCAGGAGTCGGGTCATGACGGTTCTCGTGGCGGGCCCATGGATGAGCCCTGATCATGTTCAGGCCGGGATGGCGCTGGATGCCGCCATGTTGATCCGGGCTTGCGGACCCGACAAACTCCGATTACTCAGCCGATAGAAGAATTTTCCTCACCCATGTCCGGACGCCGCCTGCCCCCGCTCGGTTCCCTGCGCGCCTTCGAGGCCGCGGCGCGCCTGCACAGTTTCAAGCGCGCCGCCGAAGAGTTGTCGGTCACCCCGACCGCGATCAGCCATCAGATCCGCGCGCTGGAAGCGCAGATCGGCGTGCGCTTGTTCGAGCGCCAGACCCGGCGGGTGGCGATGACCGCCGAGGCGGCCTTGCTGTACCCGGTGCTGCGCGACGGCTTCGATGCCTTCGCCGAGGCCATCGCCGCGATCGCGGCGCGACGGCAACGCCGCGCCCTGACCTTGTCGGCGACCCTGTCGTTCACCGCCAAGTGGCTGGTGCCGCGGGTGGCCTCGTTCCGCGCCGCCTACCCCGACCTCGACCTGCGCTTGCACGCTTCCGACGACCCGGTCGACCTGCACGGCGGCGTCGCCGATGCGGCGATCCGCTACGGCCGCGGCCCCTACCCGGGCCTGGTCGCCGAACGCTTGATCGAGAACCGCTTCGCCCCGGTGTGCAGCCCGCGCCTGGACCTGCGACGCCCAGAGGATCTGCGCGCGCAGTCGTTGCTGCACTCGGAATGGCGCCATCCGACCGAGGACACGCCGACTTGGCAAGCCTGGTGCGCGCGCGCCGGCCTGGCCGGGCTCGATGTCGAGGCCGGCCTGCGTTTCACCGACGAAAGCCATGCGATCCAGGCGGCGATCGCCGGCCACGGCGTGGCCCTGTTGAGTCTGGCCCTGGTCGCCGACGATCTCGCCGCCGGCACGCTGGTGCAGCCGTTCGGCCCGGTGCTCGAAGGCTACCCGCATTGGTTCGTGCGGCCGGACACCCCGCCGAGCGCGGAGGTGCTGGCGCTGCGCGATTGGCTGCGCAGCGAGGCGACGGTCGAAGCCGCGTCGGCGGATTGAACCAGCGTCCGGCGTATCGGCGCTTCAGGCCGCAGCGATCCGCGCCGCCTGATAACGCTGCTCCTGGGTCAGGCCGCCGTAGCCGTAGGCGGCCGCGCGCGCATCGATGACATGGATGTACGAGGTTTCGTGCACGTCGCCGATCAGCGCCGACAGCTCCGCATGCATCCGCTGCAGGTAGCGCGCTTTCTCGGCCTTGGTGTTGGTCTCGTCGGTGATGCTGATATCGAGGTGGAAAGCGTTGCGCCCCCACTCGGCCAACGAACGGCCGTCGATGAACCAGTGCGGCCGGTCGACGTAATGGATCGCGACCGCGACCAGTTCGCGCGGTTTGCCGAGGACCTCGACGGTCAGATCGGCGATCGCCGCGGCGGCGCGGCGGCTGAGGTCGGCATCGGGGGTTCCGGAAAGTTGCAGGTTGATATGCGGCATGGCGGCGTTCCTGTAAGGGCCGAGACGGTTCGGCGCGATTCGATGGGCTCAGCTTAGGCTTGCGCCAGCCATCGGAATAGCGGGAAGATCCGGCTCTATCCATCGGATCGGCCGATGGCGCAGGAATCGCCATGAGCACGCTCGACCTCGAACAGCTGAAGGCCTTTATCGCGGTCGCCGAGGCGGGCAGCATTTCCGGCGGCGCCGAACGCGTGTTCCGTTCGCAGTCGGCGGTCAGCGAGCAGATCCAGAAGCTCGAACGCGCGGCCGACACCGCCTTGCTGCTGCGCTCGCGCCACGGCGTCGTCCCGACCCCGGCCGGCGAACGCCTGATCGGCCATGCGCGGCAAATGCTCGCCCTGGGCGAACTGGCCCTGCACGACGTGCGCCGCGAACTGCGCCGCACCGAGGTACGCCTGGCGATCAGCGATTACTTCCGGCCCGACGACATCGCCGGGCTGTTGCGTCATCTCGCCCGTCACTGCCCGCAGTTGCAACTGCAGGTGACGATGGGCCAGAGCGCGGCGCTCGCGCAGGGCCATGCCGAGGGCGTGTTCGACTTGGCGTTGACGATGGAAGTCGAATCGACCGCGCGACCGCGCCGGCGCGCGACCCTCGGCGAATTGCGGCGTGAACCGCTGGCCTGGGCGGCGGCGGCCGGACTGGACCTGCGCAATGAAACGACCTTGCCGCTGGTGCTGCTGCCGCCGAGTTGCAGCCTGCACCAGACCGCTTTGCGTGCGCTGCAACGACAGCGCCTCGCCCACCGCATCGTCCATCTCGGCAGCGGCGTGGCCGGCGTGCAGGCGGCGTTGCGCGCGGGCCTGGGCCTGGGCTGCCTCAATGTCTCGGCGATCGGCGAAGGCCTGATGGTCGCGCGTTCGAGCCGGCTGCCGGCCTTGCCCGTCTGCGTATTCCGCTTATTGCCGGCGCCGGCCGATGCGAACCCGGCCCTGCGCGAAGCCGGCGAGGCCTTGCAGGCGTATTTCGCCTGAGCGCCAGAAGGCGGCGCCTGCTTTCAGGGTAGGAGCGGCGCGAGCCGCGACCACGAACCCTCCGATCGCGCCGACATCAACGCGAATCGCGGCACGCACATGCGTCCGAATATCGTCATTACACCGCGCGCCCGAACATGGCGGTCGCGGCTTATGCCGCTCCTACAAAAGCGGCGACTGCAGGAGCGACGTGAGTCGCGACCACGATGCATCCGATCACGCCGAAACCGTTGCGCAAGGCGATCGCGGCGACGCATGCAGGCATCGCAATTACGCAATACGCCGGATACGGCGGTCGCGGCTCGTGACCGCAGGAAATCCCCGTGGGACGCCGCTCCTACCCTTACGAGCCTTCGGCTGCGGTTATGCGCTCAAAGCGCATCGCGCGCCGGCAAAGTCCAATCGATCGGGCCCTTGCCGTGGCGCGACAGGTACTCGTTGGCGGTGGAGAAATGCCCGCAGCCGATGAAGCCGCGGTGCGCCGACAAGGGCGAGGGATGCGGCGCCTTCAGCACGCGATGGCGGCCGGCGTCGATGACCTTGCCCTTGGCCTGGGCGTAGCTGCCCCACAGCAGGAACACCAGGCCCTCGCGTTCGCGATTGAGGGTGTCGACGACGTGGTCGGTGAAACCTTCCCAGCCCTTGCCCTGATGCGCGCCGGCGCGGCCTTCCTCGACCGTCAGCACGGCGTTGAGCAGCAGCACGCCGCGTTGCGCCCACGGCAGCAGGCAGCCGTGATCGGGCCGGGCGATGCCGAGGTCGCGCTGGATTTCCTTGAAGATGTTGTCGAGCGACGGCGGCACCGGCACGCCGGGCTGGACCGAGAAACACAGCCCGTGCGCCTGGCCGTAACCGTGGTACGGGTCCTGGCCGAGGATGACGACCTTGACCTGCTCGAACGGGGTGGCGTCGAAGGCCGAGAAGATCTGCGGGCCGGGCGGGAAGATGCGCGCGCCGGCCGCCTTGCGCTCGCGCAGGAAGCGCGACAGCGACTGCATGTCCTCGCGCGCGAACCAGTCGCCGACGCGGGCTTTCCAGGAGGCGTCGAGCTTGGGCTCGCGATCGACGTCGTTCATGCCGGCAACGCCGTCGGCTCGAGCCGAGACAGGCGCAACTGGAACAGGGTCTTGGTCACCAGCAGGCGCTCCTCGATCGGCTTGAGCACCAGGTCGTTGGCGCCGGCGCGCAACAGCTCGCTCTGGTTGTCGCGGTTGGCGTCGCCGGTCATCACCAACACCGGCAGACGACGCTTGCCGTAAGCGAAGTCGTTGCGCAGCCGGGCCAGCAAATCCTTGCCCCCCAGCTCGCCCTTCAAATACACGTCGGTCAGCACCAGGTCGGCGCCGGCATCGCCGCCGGCCGCGCCGCTGGCGCGATGGGCTTCCAGATGCTCCAGCGCCTCTTCGACGCCGATGAAGTGCAACACCTGCAGGGCGTGACGCTCGAGCATGCGCTTGGTCGCCACCGCGACCACCCGGCTGTCTTCGACGTAGAGCACGCGCGCGCCGGGAATCGGCTGCGGCTGCACATAGCCGCGAATGAACTCGGCCAGGGCGTTGGGGCCGAGCGCCTTGTCGAAATAATCGGTGACGTCTTCGGTGAAGCGGCGCGCTTCCAGATGCGCCTGGGCATCGCCGGAGACCACGATCACCGGCACATAGGCTTGGGCCGCGGCTTCGCGCACGGCGCGCGCCAGGGCGATGCCGTCGCCGTCGGGCAGGACCAGGGCGGTGGTGACCAGGTCGACTTCGCCATGATCGAGCGCGACGCGCGCCTCGATGATGCTGCCGCACTGGACGATGCGGGTGTTCGGCAGCTCGCGCATCAGGACATCGGCGATGAGCTTGCGCACCAGCTTGGAGCCGTCGACCACCATCACCCGCGGTGCGGTGTTTTCGAAGTGACGTAGATTCTGGCTTTGCATATCAGGAACGGTACCGTGTCGGCGACGCAGGGCCGACGCCCGAGGGCATCGACGCCAAGCGCACAGGCGGGGGAACCCGATTCTAGGCGGAAGCGGCCGCCGAATCCGAGTCTCAAGCAACATCCTGACAACCGCGCGACAAGGCGCGGGCCGCTCAGCCTTGGCCGGAGCGGTTCTGGCGCAGGTAGTGGCCGGTCACGAAACCGGCGCCGAGCCAGCCCAGCGCGGCCGCGCCGGCCAGGATCGCCAAGGCCTGCGGCAAGTCGAAGCCCTGCAGCTCGAAATGGCTGCCGTAACTCGTGGCCAGGGCGGTCAGCGGTTCGCGCAGGGTGCGGTCGGCCGCAGTCAGCAAGGCCAGCGCGACCGCGCCGGCGGCCAGGCCGTAGCAGGCGCCCAGGTACAGGAAGGGCCGGCGGATGAAGCCGTCGGTGGCGCCGAGCAATTGCAGCACCCCGATCTCGTCGCGCCGCGACTGGATGTCCAGGCGCACGGTGTTGCCGACCACCAGCAGGGCGCCCAGGCCCAGCATCGCCGCGAGCAGCCAGGCCAGGCGGATGCCGAACCGCAGCCAGCCGTCGAGGCGCTGGCGCCAACCGGCGTCGTGCTGGACCAGGTCGGTCTCGGCCAGGCTGCCGAGCGATTCGGCCAGGGCCAGTTCGTCGCCCTTCGGCGTCACCAGCAACAGGCTCGGCAACGGATTGCCTTCGATCGCGCTCAGGCTGTCGCCGAGACCGCTCTTCTCGCGCAGATCGGCCAGGCCCTGCTCGGGCGTGCGCAGCTCGATGGCGCCGATGTCCGGCCGCGCGCGCAGTTCCTCGGCCAAGCTGCGGGCGCGCTCGAGCTTGATCTCGGGCTTGAGGAACAGACTGATCTGGCGCGACTGCTGCACTTCGCCGGCGAAGCGTTCGATGTTGCTCAGCGCCGCCCACAGGCCGAGCGGCAAGGCCAGGGCCACCGCCATCACCCCGATCGTCAGCAACGCCGCCCAGGGCTTGCTCAGCAATCGGCCGACGCTGGCGACCAGGCTGTAGAGATGATGGTCGAACCACACCCCCAAGCGCGACTGCACCGCCGACTCGACCGCGAGGTCGTCGTCGCGCGACACCGGGGCTTCGATGCCGGAAGGCTCTTGAGTCGGAAAGGAGCTCATTCGGCCAGGTCCTCGGGCGCGATGTCGTCGACCAGGCGGCCCTGGTTGAGTACCAGCACCCGCTTCTTCATGCGCTTGACCAGGGCCAGGTCGTGGCTGGCCACCAGCACGCTGGTGCCGCGTTCGGGCAAGGACTGGAACAGGGTCATGATTTCCGCCGACAAGGTCGGGTCGAGGTTGCCGGTCGGTTCGTCGGCAACCAACAGTCGCGGCTCGCCGATGATCGCCCGCGCGATCCCCACGCGTTGTTGTTCGCCCGCGGACAACTCGCCCGGCAAGGCCGCGGCGCGCGCGCCCAGGCCGACTTTCTCCAGGGTCATGCGTACGCGCCGGCCGATGTCGGGGCGGCGCAGGCCGCGCAACAACAACGGCAGGGCGACGTTATCGGCGACGCTGCGATCGGCGAGCAGGCGGTGATCCTGGAACACCACGCCGATCTCGCGCCGGTGCAGGGCGATGCGGCGGCCGCCGACCTTGAGCAGGTTGCGCTCGCCGAACAACACCGCGCCGCGGCTCGGGCGTTCGCTGAGATGGATGAGCTTGAGCAGGGTGCTTTTGCCGGCGCCGGAGTGGCCGGTGACGAACAGCATCTCGCCCGGCGCCACCTCGAAGCTGACTTCGCTGAGGGCCTCGTGGCCGCTGCTGTAGCGTTTGCTGACGTTGTCGAAGCGCAATACGGTCATGGCCGGAAGTATCGCAGAGCGAATCGCCGGAGACATCACGTTTCGGCTTCGGTGTTTGGCCTATGTTCGCGCTGCGGTCGTCGCGCGGCTTCGACGACGAATCGACGGCACCGACCGGCCTCGCAGACCGGCCGGCACGGCACGACCGCAGCGGGCCCGGTCTCGGCACAGCCGTCCAAGCCACCCGCGCAACCCCTTGCAGCACCTTGATCGTCCGACACAGCAAGCACCGCCGCCGGCCCCGATGGCCGGCGCGGACCGTCGTCGACTTCATCAAGGAGCACCACCATGCAAACGACCAAGGCCCACCTCGCGCTCGCCCTGCTCGCCCTCGGCCTGTACGCCGAGAACGCCCGCGCCGAGCAGTACGACCCGCCGCTCAACGTCGCCACCCTGGCCTGCCCGGCCGGCTCGACCGGCTACGGCAACGCCCGCTTCATCGTGTTTCCCTCGTTCGGCAGCGCGCCGCCGAACTGGCGCTTGACGATCTGGTGCAGCGCCGGCGGCAGCGGCCGCCGCGGCCATTTCGAGCCCGGCAGCAGCGGCGTGTACACCACCTGGCCGTATGCCGGCGGCGCCTTCGGCATCGGCTGGCCGGCCTCGCCGAACTACAGCAATCAGCTGCAGTTGCTCGACATCGACATCGACGGCGATCTCGACGTGTTCCAACTCGTCGAGACCTCGGCCAATACCTGGTCGGTGTTCGTCAGCAGGACGCTGTGACGAACGACCGCAGCGAACCTCGCCGACATGGCGGGGTTCGCAGGCGGGGGGCGCTGGCGAGTTTTGCGGACAGGATCGACGGCAGGCCGCGGGCCTGCCGTCGACGGATCGCTACGCGGCGATCAGTGCTGCGAACGCGGCGGACGCGCGACCAGCGACTTGAGCTTGCGGCTGATGCGGCCCAGCAGCGAAGGCTTGGCCTCGCCGGCCGGCGCCGCGGCAGCCGCGGCGGGCTTGTGCGCAGGCTTGGCCGCGGGCTTCGGCGCGGTCGGCTTGGCGGCGATGTTCTCGCCCTGGCTCGCGTTCGGCGCGCCGTTGTCGGTTTCGGCGCCTTCGATGCGACGGCCGCCGCGACGGCGACGACGCTTGCGCGGTGCGCGCTCGCCCTCGACCGCCGGCACGCCGGTGGTGGCGGTCACGTCGCTTTCCGGCTT